>NZ_CP013015.1:2088101-2272635 GCF_001577525.1 Candidatus Desulfofervidus auxilii
CTAACATGTAAACGTGTCAATGTGTAAACGTGTTAACGCGCATAAAGAAGGAAAAGAAGGAAAGGGAAACGGGAAACAGAAAATAGAAAATAGAAATTCCCAATTCCCAGTTCCTAATTCCCAATTCTAACGTGCTAACGTTCCAATTTGACAGAAGGCGATTTTGCATTTTTCAATTTGCATTCTGCATTCTGCATTGAGCCATTGCGCTTATCATTTAGATCTCCGTTAAAATTACTTTGACGAAGTCCTGGAGATTGACAGATTGTGGGTTTATGGTAAATACTTATACAGTATGGGACGCAAGGAGTTGACACAGAAATAAGGATATGCATGATTTGCACGGGGCGATTAGCTCAGTAGGATAGAGCGTTGGCCTCCGGAGCCAAAGGTCAGGGGTTCGAATCCCCTATCGCCCTCCATAAGAAATTGGGCCGTTAGCTCAATTTGGTAGAGCACCGGACTCTTAATCCGTAGGTTGCAGGTTCGAGTCCTGCACGGCCCACCAAAATTTCCCTTTGAATCGGGCAGAGATTTTTGCCACATTTCATACATATTCTGTTTTTAATTGACTGATCAGTACGGCAGGATGGGCATTTAAGTAGTATTGCCACCTTTTCCCCTTTCAAAATTTCTCTATCCAGTAGCTTTATTTATGCCAAAACCTAGAAAAAATCAAGTAAAATGAAATAGAGTTGACACAAAAGTTGACACAGGATTTCTAAAAAATGTTCCAAAAACTGGTTTTATTTACCCTTTTTTCTACTTTAATCTATCTTTGTCTAACCTTATCTAAAAAGGAAACTTACAAGGAGGTGTGAGATAATGGAACTTATCCCTGTTTGTAACAAACAGGCACTCATGCAGGCAGGATGCTTCTTTTCACCAAATACATTGAGAAAATGGCACTCTAGAAATACCCATCCCGGTTTGGTTGTAAAAATCGGCGGAAGGCTGTTTTTGGACAAGAAAGTGCTGGGTAAGATTGTGGAAAGGGAAGTGGTAAAGCAGAGGAAGAGGGCACAGAGGCTTGAGCTTTTAAAGTAAAATGGTACCTGGTTGTGGAGGTGCCTCTCCTTCCTATGAAGACCAAAAAAGAAAATACTAGATGCCAGGAATTTTAAAGAAGCTTTTAGATTACCATAAAAAAGAGTGGATTACACGAACCTTTAAAATAAAAAGGAGGTCAACAAGATTATCAGGGGTTTTTACGATGAGGAAGGCAAGATAGACAAAGAGAAACTGAGAGAAGTTGGGCTTGAGGTTGAACCCGTTAATTGGGGTAATTTGATGTGCCACAGTGTTATGGGGAAAGCAACCACGTTCACTTCTTGGTAACATATCCACCAAAAGAAAAAACAGGCATATTTTGTCGCAGAAAGTGCCATCAGCTATGTCGTCTGGCATACAAATTCCCTGATTTTTCCTTTTTTCTGTATTAGTATATTCATAGGCTAATGAGAGAAGAACTGACAACCACCTTCCCGTTTTTATACTTTCCTGCAATTGTTGCTGTCTTGATTGCTCTCCTCTGGTATGGTAGAAATCCGCTCATAGCATTCCATCTGGCGGCCTGTGGGTTGTTCCTGGCCTATCTGCTTGCTTATGTGAGCACGCCGTTGAAGGAAAAACTGCTTGAGCCTTTTAATTTCCTGAAAGAAAGCCGGAAAATCAAAAAGATGCTTAACAGTTCTATCTTTTCAGCCTGTTGTGGTCTGTTTTGTGCGGCTGGAGGGGTTGTATTTGAAGTATTAAGAACAGGTAAAGGACTTCAGGTTGTGGCGTTTGCGTTTCAGGTAGTGGTGGTATTATGTCTGGCCAATTCCTTCTGCAATCTGGGTATGGTGGTGTGGATGTGGCATAAAAAATAAAGGTTATTTACCCTTAGATAAAAAGGCAGCCAACCATCTATTTCAGCTTATCAGTAAATGTTATGAACGCAAATCACTTATAGTGAGCTCAAACAAAGGATTTGAGCAATGGGGAGAGATATTTAGTGATGGAATAATAGCTACAGCCATTTTAGACAGGCTATTGCACCATTCAGAGATATTTTTATTGCGAGGGGAGAGCTATCGGATGAAGGGAAAGATGGAAAAAGGAGGTGGGGAAAACTAATGGCCAAAAAAATAGGCGGTAGCGCCATGGGGGCTAGCCCCCATGGCTATTGACTCTAAAACGCAGATTAGGTAGCCTTGGGGGTGGGGAATTCTAGTGTCCATTACCTGGGGAATTTTAAATGACCAATGACACTAAGCCACTTTTTATCAGTATTTTACCTCTTTCTCCCACTTTTTGCGACCCTTAATTAGACTTTTTACACAGCTTAACGTTCTGGGGATATGTGAAGTTTGCCGAAGGCAAATTTGGGGGCATCCCAATTTTTTTGACTACTTCCTCTGGCTCAAAATCAAGGTTTGTTGCTATCACTTTATATCTTTCCTTTAAATTAATTTCTTCTTCACCAAATAGCCTTGGCTGATAGGGTCTCCTTACCACAATTAGCCTAAATGCCTGATTTGTCTTTTCCATGCAATGGACTGTCTCGGCAATATGTTTATTTTCGTATGGTCTCCATTCATCTTCTTTCCTGCCTGTCGGCAGACAGGTATAGACAAAATAGCTTCTTTAACCGTTTTATCTATATGGGCACCAATAGCATATTTTATCCCCTTTTGTTCACAATAATTAAGTATCTCTGCTTGATATGAGGCTGCATCTGCCCTTATATATCCTATCCTTTTGCCTTTAGGCATCTGCCTTTCACACTGCTTTATAAACTCCAGGTTTCTGGCTGCAGGAGCGACATTGCCCTCCCGCCTGCCGTCGGGCAGGGACGAAATTCCGCATAAATCACTAATCCATTTTCAGCTAAATGTCCTACTATGGGCATATATCCCTTAAACCCTTTATAGGTCATCTCTGCTTCCTTCTTTTGTCCTGAAATAGCCGTCGCATCTATATCAAGAGTATAATCTTTTATCTCTTTTTCCCTCTTTAACTGGTTGTGTAAATAAAACCTATTGAACTGCTCTAAAGCTTTTAGCCCGTTTCCTTTGCCCATCCGTCTTAACCAGCTATAAAAGGCATCACTTGAGGGTATTTTCTCTATGCATAATAATTCCCTTAAACCTTCATCTACTTTAATCTCTCTTATATCCTCAAAGCCCTACCTCCTCCCTGCCTGTCGGCAGACAGGCATTAAGCATGAGCACAAGGGGTAAAATAAAGTCTTTTGGTTTGTAACCTCTACCACTTTTTGGCAGAGGTAGATATTTATCTGTTCTTTGATTAAACCTTAATCCATGGAGAAATTCACCAAATAGTATTAAACCTGCTCTGGGAGTCCTGCCTGCCGTCAGGCAGGGATAATTTCGTAAGTAGTTTCTAAAACAAATGGCAAAACAGCTTGCTTTACTTTAGATCTTTTTTGTTTTATCATTGTTCTTACCCCCGTAAGTGTGTTTTCACCTTTTAGGTGAAAGGTATTTTTTCAAAATCGCTTTATTATAGCACACTTGCGGGGTTTCTTGTAGGACAAACAAGGATTTTGGGTTTTACTCACTCCGTCGCACACCTTGGCCTAGTACAAAGGAGAACAAGCTTCCTAGCATCAAGCACTGTGATTACTCCATCGCCATCTAAATCACATGCCTCTCCACAGGCACTATCATTAATAGTTTTATTTCTATCTGCAAGCAATATATTTAAATCATCTCTATCCACATCACCATCGCCATCAAGATCACCTGTAATTGCAGGCTGTTCATCAGGGTCTTCTCCTTCTTTACAATCTGGGTCAATGATTCCATCTTTTACTTTATCACAATAACCATCCCATCCCCCAGAAGGACAATCCTCTGGGCAGTTTGCGTAATTTTCAGGAAGACCACATGTTCCATCTCCGCATGCAGTTTCTGCAAAGTTCAACCCCATCAGTTCAGTAACCTCTACTTCTGTGCCATCTTCCAATACACAAACAGCACATTCATCTAAATAAACACTTGCGCACTTTTTAGCATCTTTTATCGTCTTCATTTCATATCCTTGTCTTACACAATAACTATACTCTTGAGCAACCTTCCCTTTTAGGAAATCCCATGCATCAACAGGATTATTCGGAAGCTTGCATGCTCCTCTTATTCCTTTTTCTTCATAGAATGTTATATATTCATAACCAAGCGCCTCACAATAAACTGCTGCAGGATTCTTCAGTGCAAAGGCAAAATCATTTCCCTTGAATATATATATGATAGCAAATAAAAATATCCAAAACCTCATTATTAAAATTTGCCTATTCACTTTTCCCTCCTTAATTGTCTAACGCCTATGTATGCCAAATGGATACCACTTGTCTGCCCAGTTAGTCCATTCATGATCATAGGGTATCAATCCATAGCCATGATCTACCCAGCCAATACCCCAGCTATTCTTGATTATCCAAGAATTTTCATTATCATTCCAGCCTACAATGACTATGCAGTGCCACTCAGGCCAGTCCCAAGGCGCCCAGCTTGGGCCTCCACATGAAACAATTGGACCATTGCAGACCAGCTCCCTCTTTAACGCTTCAACATTACCTGAGATTGTAGTATGCCCATCTATCTGCCATGCCCTTTCTCTCCAATCATCACATCTATCCCAGCACCAAGATATGTCCCATGACCGGTATGGAAAACATGCCTCATCCGGCACCCCCTCGTCTCTTATGAAATCAAACGCAGCCCATGGAAAGCCGCCCGCACAAGTACCCCACCAAAAGCAAGGAGAAACAAGAGTCTGCTCTGAAAGGTCCAATATATGGACTACATCGCTTTCAATATTATATTTTGCCTCAACAGATCCAATGACTGCAAATGCCCAACAAGAGCCACAACTTTCCTGGTCCTTGACAGGGGTCATCCAGTTTGTGCCCCTATAGTTTCTCCAATCAAAACGAGCAGGCAATGTCTCAGCATCACAGAAATCACAGGCATCACCTATGCCATCTTCATCTGTATCAGCTTGATCACATAAGGCCATCTCAGGAAGGTCTATAATTCCATCTTCATTTATATCCCTACATGTCACCGAAATGTCAAAAAATGAAGTATCTCCATTCTTTACATTTGGGCAATTGTCACACAGGTCTCCTACCCTATCACCATCTGAATCTACCTGTCTTGGATTAACAAGATCAGGACAAACATCACAGGCATCACCTACACCATCTCCATCTCTGTCTGCCTGTTCACATAGAGCAATTTCTCTATCACTCAAAAATCCATCTCCATTGGGATCACAGGTTATGACAGATGAAGAATTTGTATTTTTTATTCTAGGGCAGTTATCACAATCTGAACCAAGCCCATCACCATCTGGATCTTCGCTGTAAGCAGCAGGGTTGGGGTCAATGTTATCCTCACAATGGTCATTATCAGTATCTGTATCAGCTGGATTGGTACCTCTTCTATATTCATCTATATCAAGTAATCCATCACCATCAAAGTCCGTTGTCTCATCTGCGGTAGTAAGGCCTCCAAAATTATCTCTTTCCCATTTGTCACATATACCATCATTGTCTTCATCAAATGTACGCACTAGCCAAACATGACTGCCCCAAACAGTTGTCTTTGGTTTATGCCCCATCTGTCCATATCTCATAGAGATGTACCAGGCATGATTCGTGTATCTGGCATGGGTAGTAGATGTCCAGAAATCTATACGTGTCCAGTCAGCATTGGTAAATGGATGTCGTTGTGGCAGGGCTGGATTATATTGTGAAGCATCTATCAGACTGAATAACTCCTTACGATTTGGGAGACGCCAGTCATCATAGGGAGCAGCGCTTTCATCATAGTCCACACAATCATAATTGGTTGGATTAGTATTAAAATCAGCTACTATATCAAGGGCCTCTTCCCATCGTCTAGCGCCAAAGCAGTCTGCATCCTTAAGCCACATAAGTCCTGTTAAATTATCCATCACTGTGCCGTCTCCTTTGTCAGTGAACCTATGCAACGGCCAGTAAACCCCTCTTTTTAAGCCACCATCATCTTTTCCCTCATCAATTGTTGTATTAGGGTCATCACCATAATATGATGCCTTTTGGCCTGTCTTCCAAAGGTTTGCGGGATAAGCAGGATCAGGATAGTGCCCCTGCCCAGCCCGCACAGGCCAGACATAACGGTAGCCAGACTTGCGAGGGCCTTCGGCTACTGTAAAAACTCTTCCATCATCCATCCACACAGGCCAAGCATATAGCCAATTATTAGCATCTGTAGTAGAAGACCAGTAAGTGGGATAATCATCAGGAGCGATAAATACAGATCGCACGTTTACAAATCCCTGACTCTCCAGCCATTCCCCCTGATCACCTACTTCTGTATTTATGAGGCTTTCAAGCTCAACGATATTAGGCACTCTCCAGTCTGTATAACTTGCTGTATAAGAGGCACAGGCTGAAATATTATAGGTCCCATTGTTTATTCCCCCTACAAATTCAAAGGTAGATTCCCAGGTCATCCTGCCATTATATTCTTCATTGAGCCCTATTGTACCTGCACAATTTGCATCTTTAAGCCACATAAGTCCTGTAAGATTGTCTGTAATGGTGCCATCTCCATTGTCTATAAACCTAGGTGATGGCCAGGCAACCCCCTTTCTCATACTTCCATCATCTCCAGGGTAATAACTTGTAATTTGTCCTGTCTGTGGCAGTTTTATAAGACTTTTTTGGGCAACAATATTACACCCTGAGCCTTCATGTGCATCAGTGTCTAGGGGTGTTACAGAGGTTATTCCTGGGGATATACTGGTTTCTGTTACTATCGCTGAGGTATCTATTTGTACACGGCCAGGGTGAGTAACATCCCACACTCTCCCAATATGTCCAAATATAGCTGGACAATAAGGGGTATTTCCGCTTGCATCAAGTTTTAATACCCACAGATCCTTACTTCCCATGCCAAGGGATTCAGTGGAACCTACTGTGATATAACCGCCATCTGAGGTCTGCTTGATAGAAGAGAGGGTATCACGGGTTCTATCCATCCACCACTCAGGATTTCCATAAGTATTTCCCCAAAGGATATTACCAGATTCATCAAGCTTTAGTATCCATGAATAACCTGCTATAGTACCTACCATAATGTAACCCCTGTCTGAAGTCAGCTGAATATCAGTGACAAAAGCAGCTCCTCCATATCCCTTCATCCACTGGATATCACCAAGAGAGTTAAGCTTTAATGTCCAGACAAAGCCACGGCCAAAAGGCGAACCAGCCACAATAAAACCACCATCTGCGGCCTGATCAACATGGGGGCTTAAATCAATAACTTCATTATAATCATAAAGTCCATAAGCCTTCTGCCATATAACATCTCCATCTCTATTAAGCCTCAATAGCCAAAAGTCACCATTGCGTGATTGAGTATAGCCTGCTACAATATAGCCATCGTCCTTTCTTCCATCTCCATCATCATCAATCTGCTGGATAGAGTTTAAAATATCGCCTGGGGGATTATTACTATCAAAAGCCTTCTGCCATTCAATATTGCCATCATTATCAAGCTTTAGTATCCAAAAATCGCCATCATCACTTGCACCCAAGGACCATGTGGTACCAGCCAAGATATAACCGTCTGCAGAAGAATCATTCATGGTTTGATGGATAATTACCTCACCACCATCTCTTCCAGCACCACCATATGTTTTTTGCCACTGAACATTACCACCTGCATCAAGCTTTAATACCCAAAAATCACCTTTGCCAGCTCCAAAGGAATTAGTTGTGCCTGCCACAATAAAACCACCATCTGTGGTCTGCTCAATGGAAGAGGGATAATCCGATTCAGCACCACCATAGGTTTTTTGCCACTGAACATTACCACCTGCATCAAGTTTCAATACCCAAAAATCACTATTGCCAGCTCCAAAGGAATTAGTTGTGCCTGCCACAATAAAGCCACCATCTGTGGTCTGCTGAACAGAACAAGCACTGTCAATGTCTTTACCGCCAAGAGTCTTTGCCCACTTTTGTGCAACAGAAATAATAGGCCACAACAAGATAAATATTATGAGAATTATAATCCATTTTAATTTAAACATCGTTATTCCTCCTCTGAAATTCTTCTCTTTTTATGTAGTAATTCTCCCATTTCAAGATAAAAAAGCCGAATTGCCGCTTTATTGCTCCTTCGGCAACCCGGCTGACTTTAAAACAGCAAATAGTAATTAGTAATTAGCTATTTTACTAATTACCAGCCACCATCTACCGTTTTTAAGTTCCGTGGCTTTCCGTCTCTACCTCACGGTAGATTTGGCTTTTTCCAAAGCAAAATATGTACTTGTTAATCAGCTCATTTTAACCTCCTAAATTACTATTCTAAAATATTTCATCTAATTTTATTTTTATCCCTTTAAGGACTAAAGATTCTAAAATATCTGTTTTTTGATAAATTTTTACTGTCTCAAGACCACTTTCTTTTAAACTCATAACTTCAACTTCTTTCTTCTCAAGATCTACTAACCAATACTCCTTTACTCCATATTTGCTATAAAGCTTTCTCTTTATGACCCTATCTTTATATTCAGAAGAAGGTGAGATGATTTCAACAATAAGGTCAGGGGCACCTTGAATATTTCTCTCTGTTATAATATTTAGTCTTTCTTTAGAGATAAACATAATATCTGGCTGAACTACATCTGTTTCTGAAAAAACTACATCTAAAGGGGCATGATAGATTTTACCCAAACCATTTTTCTCTACAAATGTACTTATAGTTAACTCTAATCTCCAAGAAATATCCTGATGATATGGCACTGGCGATGGAACCATATGAACCTCCCCATCAATAATCTCATATCTCTTATCATTAGAAAAATGAAGATAATCTTCATATGTAAACTTTATTGACCTTTTTACTGCTGTATCCATTTTGGCCCCCTTATAAATCTTGAAAGACTAAACATAAGTTATCATGAAATATTATCACTAGCAAGATACCACAAAATTCGTATTCTTTTTGCGTTCGCACGTTCTAACGTTTACACGTCTACTCCGTCGCACACCTTGGCCTAGTGCAAAGTAAAACTAGCTTCCTAGCATCAAGCACAGTGATTATCCCATCACCATCTAAATCACACTCTGGACACACACTTGCTGATTGATTGCGGTAGGTGAGGAGGACGTTTATATCATCTAAATCAATATCACCATCACTATCTAGGTCGCCTACTAGAATACCATTGCCTGATAGATAACCAACAACAATAGGTTCATCTGGGTCATCTGATTCAATTGAAAATGTTGCATAAACAGGGTCAGTACCTGTGGGGGTAAAGGTCACATTTATAGTGCAGGTGGTATCTGGTGCAAGTGTACCTACACAGTTATTGGTCTGAGTGAACTCAGCAGCACCACTTATTGAAATATTGCTAATATGAAGGTCTGCAGTTCCAGTATTTTTTACTATTATAGGCTGAGAAGAAGAGGCGCCAATTGTTACGTCAATAAAGACAAGATTTCCTCCAAAGGTTATTTCTATATCAGGTTTTAAAATTATTCCATTGCCAGAAAGAGAAACATCTACTGAAGATTCATCAGAATCATTTGAAAGAATAGTTAATGTGGCATCTTTGGGACCTTCTGATAAAGGGTTAAAAGTAACAGTAACTGTGCATAATTCATTAGGTCCAAGGGTAGTTGGGCAGTCATTTGTCATATCAAAATCTGTAGTATTAGAAATTGTTATATTATCAATGTCTAACGGACCATCTCCATTGTTTTTAATAGTTATGGTCTTAGAAGAAGAATTTTCAACAACTATATCTCCAAAATCAATAGACAAAGGCACTATATCTATTTCAGGTACAGGAAGTTGAGGTGGTTCAGTTGATACTTCCTCACCAATGCCTGATAAAGAAATATTAATAGTTGACTCATCAGGGTCATCTGAAGTAATGAGAATAGTTGCATTTACAGAATCAGTAGATAATGGAGCAAATGATATTTCAACTTCACAACTTTCTTGAGGTGAAAGGATTGAAGGGCAATTATTTGATAAAGCAAAATATTGTGAACCTGATAGTTCAATTAAATCAATGTTTAAATCAACATTGCCTAAATTTTGAATAGTAAATGTTTTGCTTATTGAACTTCCGATAGTTACTGTTCCAAAATCATAGCTTAATGGAGATACTTCTATATCTGGTAATTGATTTGATAGAAAAGAGACTCTTGATACAAAAATGTCCGGTGCAGCATTTGTATCCTCTGGTAATGGTATTAAATTTGTTGCATCCGATTCATAGGCAACAAAACGGCCATCTCCACTAATAACAGGCCTACTGCTTGGAGCATTAGCTTCACTCCCACAAGGACAAAGATTTACTCTGATGGTCTGTCCGGTTGTAAGGTCATGAACAAATATATCTTTTATGTGATTAGTATCATCAGAGACTAAATTATCTGCCCAAGAATCAAATGTTATAAATTGGCCATTTGCACTAATAGAAGGATTTGTTGAATCATTATTTCCTTCAACTCCTTCTGAAGAGATGCTTGCTCTTACAATTTTACCTGTTAATCTATCATAGACAAATATATCAGAAGCATCATTTGTGTCATCAGAAACAAGATTATTTGCTTTAGATTCAAAAGCAATATATCTACCATCTCTGCTTATAGATGGATTTTTACTTGGAGCATTTGCCTCTTCTCCTGTAGGAGAAAGGTCTATTCTTTTAATTTGATTATTAGGACGTTCATATACATAGATGCCAATATTTTGATAACCGGATTCACATTCAAAAGCTATGTACATGCCGTCTTCACTGATAGAAGGATTATAACAATCTGCAACAGCCGGTATTGTACTGTCTCTTTTAGATACCATTTCTAAAGAACCATTTTCAATATCATAAACAAAGACATCATCTTGTGTATTGGTATCATCAGGCGTTATTGCATAACCAAAATCAGCACCTGATGAAAAGACTACATATTTTTCATCAGGGCTAATTGAGAGTTTTCCACGTGGATATACCCTTGGACTGTTAATTATATGATATCTCTGTTTTGCTATTCTATCATACAAAATGATCGCACCTATACTTCTATAAACAACATAATGCCCATTTGCGCTGATTGTTACTTCTTCACCATAATCTTCTACTCCATATTCATTTTTTATCACCTCTGTTTCATGAGTCACTCTATCATGGACATAAACATGCGGTTCAAGGATGATATAGTTTCCTTCTAGGTCTTTACTCAAGTTGGAAATGAATGCGACATAATGCGCATCTGCACTAATAGAGGGATTTGATATAGAAGGCATCGGACTTTCGGGACAGGGAGGGAAATCTCGCTCAATACCTTCAAAAAATTGCTCACCAGAACTAAGCACACTTATCCTTTCTGTATAATAAATATCGCAAAAACCGTCTGATTCAGTAGACACAGTAATAGATGGTCCACTACTAACATTCCCAAATTTATCCATGGCTTCTAATTTAAATGTATAAGTTGTTCCAGGTCTTAGACAACTTATATTGAGAGTTGTTTGTGGCCTTATAATGATAATTCCTCCTTCTTCTAAGAGACAAGGTGTTGAATTTTTGGGTGGGCCATAGATAATTTCGTCTTCAAGATAAACCCTATAATAAACATCTCCACATTCATCATTTGCTTCTGGCCAGCTTAAGACAATGCTTGTAGAAGTTATATCTGTTACAGTAAGCTCGCTCCCAAAAGGCCATTGGGGCCCATTTTTGTCCATATTTACAGAAAGTGAAGGCCCCCATGTCCACTGGTTGTCCTCATCTCCTGCGGCAACCATAAAATTATAAGAACTGCAATGGTCAAGATCAGTAACTTCATAAGACAAGACATCTCCTGAGACTTCTGCAATAATGTTTCCTCCTTGTGAAATACGATAACCAGTTACCCCCACATCATCTTCAGCAGGATCCCAAATAAGGGTTAAGCTTGTATCAGTAATATTTTCCGCCCTCAAGGAACTCCCCTCTGGCCATTCAGGAGGATTAGAGGGGGTTTCTATGGTTAAAGAAGGTCCATCAGAAGACATATTCCCTTCGTAATCAAAGGCTTCAACTTTGAATGTGTATTGTGTTTGTGAAGTTAGGTTTTCTACAGTATAATCACAATGGTATTCACCTGTCCAAAAGCGTTTGCAAACGCTTGCAGAAAGTTCACTCAAGAGTTCTGAATCTTTAAAAACCCGATAGCCTGCAACACCATAGTCATCAGATGCCTTTGGCCATCTCAACTTTACACTTGTTGAAGAAACATCAATTGCGGTCAAGGTACTCCCAGAAGGCCATGTTGGTGGTTGTTGGTCTAACTCACAGGCATCTCCTATACCATCCCAGTCTGTATCTAGCTGGTGAGGATTTGCCACATCAGGGCAGTTGTCTATATTATCAGGGATTCCATCATTGTCAGTATCAATTTGTTGGACTCCTTCACAGGCATCACCTACACCATCTCCATCAGAATCTGTCTGGTCAGGATTTGAGACATAAGGGCAATTGTCCTCATTATCAGGGATTCCATCACTATCACTATCAGTAGTACTACTAGGGGCAGAAGGACATTGATCGTTAGCAGTATTGTCAAATAGGTCAATCCAGTCAGGCGCTTTATAATACTGATGCCAGTCAGGGGTGGATTTTAATCGATAGTCTGAAGGCTCACTAATGGGATTTATGGGATTTAACACATGGCCATCATTTGTCCTGTAAAATGTAATGCCATAACATTTTATTGCAGCCACATCCCCACAAGGACTAAATTCCCATGAACAACCTCCAGTTAATCCGCTAACAGTCCTTATGGGATTATTGCTAGAAAAAAGATTAACAAGATTCCACTCAACGGTGCCACTATCATCAGGGATATAGGCATAAGCAAAGGTGGCATCAAAATAGATAGTTTTTCCTGTGTCAGGATCTTTATAGCCTATATCAGGGACAAAGCCCCATGCAACACCACCAAATTTGTCACCCTCATAGCCGATTGGAGAGGCAAAGTTGATGTCTTTTTGGAATTTTAATATACCTGTTTTTGCATCAAAAATAGAAAGATCTACTGTATTGCCTGATAACACCCCATAAACAAGATAGTTTCCATGGGGACTAAAACAAACTACAACATCATCGCCTGGAGAGAAGTCCTTAGAAGTATTTAAGATTTCATGTCCACTGCTGGTCTCATAGAGAATAAGGTGATGTTTGGAATCAAGTGTAGTAATGTAATGGTAGACAAACCTTTCTCCAGTTTTCCGATTAAATCCCCAGCCATCAGAGTTCTCTCTTGGAATGTAAAATATTGTTTCATAATTGAATTGATCTAAAATCTTTTTGATTTCTATACTATTTTTTGAAACTACTGCCTGATATTTAATAGTGCCTGTATCAACAGGATTTTTACACTTTGAAAGACTCCTTTTGTAATCTCCAAAATGTGTGCAATTACAATCAATCCCCTCCCTAAGATCTGCCAACGCAGTGGAAAACAGAATTGGGATAAAAATTAATAGAAATATGCAGAAAATAAGCCATTTTTTTAAAATTGCCTTTCCCATAATTTCTACCCCCCCTCTTTTATTAATAAAAAAACCAGATTGCCCTTTTTGCTTCTTCGGCAACCCGGCTAACTTTAAAACAGTAAATAGTAATTAGTAATTAGTAATTAGCTATTTTACTAATCACAGCCACCATCTACCGTTTTTAAGTTCCGTGGCTTTCCGTCTCTACCTCACGGTAGATTTGGCTTTTTCCAAAGCAAAATATGTATTTGTTAATCAGCTCATTTTAACCTCCTAAATTACTATTCTAAAATATTTCATCTAATTTTATTTTTATCCCTTTAAGGACTAAAGATTCTAAAATATCTGTTTTTTTATAAATTTTTACTGTCTCAAGACCACTTTCTTTTAAACTCATAACTTCAACTTCTTTCTTCTCAAGATCTACTAACCAATACTCCTTTACTCCATATTTACTATAAAGCTTTCTCTTTATGACTCTGTCTTTATATTCATCAGAAGAAGGTGAGATAATTTCAACAATAAGGTCAGGTGCACCTTGAATATTTCTCTCTGTTATAATATTTAGTCTTTCTTTAGAGATAAACATAATATCTGGCTGAACTACATCTGTTTCTGAAAAAACTACATCTAAAGGGGCAAAATAAACCTTACCTAAAGCATTCTCTTTAACAAACACCCTTAAAACAAATGCTAGATTAGCACAAACATCCTGATGAGCTTCTCCTGGCGATGGAACCATATAAATCTCCCCATCAATAATCTCATATCTCTTATCATTAGAAAAATGAAGATAATCTTCATATGTGAACTTTATAGGTTTTTTCACCGCTGTATCCATTTTGGCCCCCTTGTAGATCTTGGAAGACTAAACATAAGTTATCATGAAATATCATCACTAGCAAGATACCACAAAATTCGTATTCTTTTTACGTTCGCACGTTTACACGTTTTTAACGTCTACTCCGTCGCACACCTTGGTCTTGTACAAAGAAGCACAAGCTTTCTTGCATCAAGCACTGTGATTACTCCATCACCATCTATATCACACTCTGGACATGCACTTGCTGGTTGATTGCGGTGGGTAAGGAGGATGTTTAAGTCGTTTTGGTCAATGTCACCATCATTGTCGAGGTCGCCCTGAATAGCTACTTTTCTAACACCCAATTGAAAGATAGAGAAATGGGTTACATCAATCATAATCAACATGTTCTCTTCATCAACTGTTTTTGGGCCTTCTACCAATTCCCAAGTTAAAGTACTTGTGTTAAAAGTATAAACATCTAATTCTTGCGGGTCACTTACACCTGCATTTTCTAAGTCCTCCTCTGTGTATGGGATCTTTATAGTTACAGGTTTATTAAACACAAGGCCTTCTGGGCCAAAGTGCACTGGTGAACCAATGCCTACTATGTCTTCTGGAAATGGGGGGATTTCCTCTACAAGCTCGCTGATGGCAATAATCGTATTTTCTGATAGGGCATCTGCAGGGATTTCAACTTGGGCACCTAGAATCCCACTTGATGTATCTGTAACCAAGACAGTTCCACCATCAGAGCCAATTACCTGCTGTCCAACTATTTTCAGTGAATAGGGATAAGCAGCTAGGGTAAAATCTATGTCAGGTGTCTCATGCGGGGAATCCACTTTTACATCTCTGCTTCCCATAACATACCCTGAGGCAATTGCCTGAACAACGTAATTACCTGATGGCAGGCCATTGATAGTATAACTTCCATCGGGCTTAGAGTTGGCTCCACTCCCTATTAAATGAGGATCTACAGGGAAGGCATAAAGGTTGGCACCTGCTATGGGAGTTTTCCCATCCTCCTCATAGACATGTCCAGATATTGAACCAGGCCTTGCTAAATAGAAATCTATCCCAGAAGTTTCTTTATGAAATTCAACTTCAACCGGAGTAGCATAAGCCATATTATAAGCATCTTGGTACCATTCAGGAATATAACCATGGGTGTGAAATACATTTATATAATAAGTTCCTGGTTTCAAATTTATTTTATAGCTGCCATCATAAGAGGTAACAGGAGCAGGAGTAACTCCATCACCATTTGGTAAACATGCACCTAACTGCACTCCGCTTATAGGTTCTCCTGTCTCTTCATCAAATACATGGCCAGTTATGCAACCTCCTTCATCAAGGGTAAAGTTGATATTGTTAGTGTCAACTCCTGCACTAACAGGGACATGGTCGGCTGTACTCCTGGTGTACTTAGAATTATAAAATTCACCTGCATACCAGCCTGGAAGATCTTCACCAATCCTTACTGTATAACTAACCGGAGGAAGGCCTTCTATAGTATAACTTCCATCTTCATTAGACATAGCACCTATACCTTCAAAACCTCCACTAGTCGGGTCAGCTATTATACTTACCTGAATGGGAGTAATGCCATCACTGGCATAGATATGCCCGGATATTGAACCGGCAAATTCCAAATTGATATCAATGTTTGGTGTATTGTTAGGTGGAGTAACTATTACACTTGTAGCATTATTCCAACCATAAACAGAATCATAATATCTCAATTTGGCATATCCAGGGGCTTCTGCCCTGACCTTATATTGACCAAGGGATAGGCCGGTAATGACATAGCTTCCATCTGAGGCAGTAGTGGTACAAAAACCTTCATCAAAAAAGTATTTACTTGGGCGTACGAATACCTCTGCACCAGCTATTGGGGTTATCCCATTACTTTGATAGACATGTCCAGAGATTGAGCCCCCTTCAGTAAGGTCAAAGTCAATATTAGCAATATGTGAGCCTTCTGTGACATTGATGATCTTTGCCTCATGAGAAGGGGTTACATTATCGTAATATTCCCTAGCATAACCAGAGGCACTGACTCTAACCTTATAGTCACCAGGGGGGAGAATGATATTATAACTGCCGTCAGATGAAGTTATTGCTTGACCCCAACCTGCCCCTTCACTGACACCTATTGCCTGAACCTTCGCTCCTCCAATAGGGGTCACCCTATCTATCTGATAGACATGTCCAGAGATTATTCCTATGGTCGCATGGCCATATGTCTTTCCACCAATACTGGCAAATGTAAGCTCTCTTACTCTTGTCTCTGTTTCGGTGCCTTCTTCTGGTTCGTATTCTGTCTCTGTAGAGATGCTCTTAACCTCTCCTACCCCTTCAGCTAACCAAAAGGTCCTTTCAATAGTCCCATAATCTCCTTCACTTTCTTGCCAAGAGATATTTTCAGTAAATTTTAAACAATTGGTAAAAGTGCCTGCTGGAACAGTTATATCTTCCAAACCTACTAAAGTAAGTGTTCTACTACCACTGCCAGTTTCATCAAACTGGCCATTTTCATATTCACTATAAGAGACAGAAGCTGTAATCTGTTGACCTACCTCCATTTGGAGAGGAAATAAAAGTACTGGTGAATCAAAGACCATGTAGTCACCTTCATCATCTACCTCTCCCTCTTTATACCATTTTAGTCCCTCTCCATCCCAGGCCAAACATTCATAGTCCTCATTGGTTATTTTTCTCATAGTTTCTATGCCATTTATTGTTTCGGTACCGTTTATAATCGTTATTTCAGTATAATTTTCTCCATCTTCACTTCCTGAGTATACCCAGTAGTCACCCTGTTCCATAGGAAGATACTGGCTCATTTGATAGGGTGTTTGAGCATTTAGATTTCCTATGACTAGGAAAAATAAAAATAGAAAAGATAAACCTAAGGAAAAAACTTTCCTTTTCATAATTAACCTCCAAAAACATTAATTCTAACAAAGGAAAGCCTTGAACAGCCTGACTTCCTTTGTTTCCCCTTTATTTTTCTCTAAATCCTTTCCTAGGATGGGCTTTTATACTTTATTTTTCTTGAGTAAAAGCATATAAAATCCCAAAAAATATCATACCTATACATAACGTTTCTTTTTTTCACGCTTATTACTCCTTTTATCTATTTTAACCCCTTTTCTTCCTCCTCAAAATCCCAATGCCACCTAAACCAAAGCCAAAAAGAATAAAAGTTGCAGGTACAGGGACAGGGGAAACACTACCACTTTCTCGTTCAAAGTCTAAAGCATTTCCCAATTCATCAGATAGTCTGCTTGCAACAAATGGAGGATTTGGGTCAACTATCTCCAAAGGACTTGTGCCAACACTTAAAGTATCAAAGGTCAAGGTGGCTAGGACAAAGCTAGGTGCTTGTTGGTCTACTAAGTCAGCAGCTGGGTTCCAAGAGAGCTCAAAGATTTCCTCGATGCCCGGAGCATAAGTAGACACATCGTAGTCATTTATTCCCCAAAACAGAACATCTAACTGATCACCTAAATCTGGATCTCCAAAAGAGACATCAGAAAGGGCTAAAATTGTTGGGTCATACTCTATAAACAAATCAAAACCAGCCAAAGAAGGAGAAGTTCCATCTCCCAAACCTGAAATCACCAAATCAACACTCACTGGCTCGCCAACTGGCACAGTTTGAGAACCAGGCTCAAAGCCAATGGTAGCAGCAAAGGCACTAAGGCTAAAAAACACTACAAACCCTAAAACCACTGCGGAAAACAATACCTTTTTCATCTTTGACCTCCTAGGTTAATAATTGGAAAATCCTTTCATATTTTTGGAAAACTTTTTCCACTTTGTAAAATTGACTAACATCTTAAATACCAACTTATATAGCCATATATACTACCTCAATATCCGTGTCAAGATGGAAAACCCTTGATAATACTGGATTTTTGTTTTTAGATTCGGACCCATTTTTGTAAAGTTTACTGACACCAAAATTGGCTCTCAGGCTAAAAATGGCATCTAGCAAGGATTTTAGCTGTAAAGTATTGTGACACCTAAATTGTAAAGTTTTCTGACATTAGAAAGCATTTATCTTTATGCCATATTTTTTAATCAATTCATAAACACTGGCTCAGGTCAGGTCCCAAATTTCCTGTAAAAAGGGTAGCCGAACATAATTAATAATACCACCTTCAATTCTTGTGTATTTTGAAACCTTTCCCTGATACCCAATTCTTCTCTTAATTTATCTAGACAATTAAGCTCTGTCTTGGTGAAATGACCCTACGCCTTTTTTGACTTCGTAGGGGATAATTCTGGTGTTCTTTCTTAATTTTTTCTTATTTCCTTATTAAAAATACCCTTCTCCAAAATCAATCACGGATTTTGGGAGAACTTTTTCTTTGACAAAATGATGAAAATGATGTGTCTTTAGTTATTTTTCATGTAAAATAGGAGGAATAGATAGTTGTGGATATTGTCGCAAAGGGTAAAATAATAACAAAAAGGCTAATATCATTTTGGATAATAGTAGGATGTCTATGTTTGTTTATTCAGTATGTACATACTCAAGCAGCAGAAACCCTCCACAGTGGAACTCCAGTCCATACCTCCTTGCCTTCTCGTACCTATAGGAACTACTGTATTGATGTTCCTTTTACGGCGATCCGCCTTACTGTGACCATTACTAATGGAACTGGGGATCTGGATCTTTACTTGAAATACGGCAGCCCCCTCTCAGGAGGAACCATCGGTGAACTAGCTGCTGAGGCTGATATTAAATCAGATGGTCCCACTGCATTAGAATCCATTGAGATTACCCCCAGCACCGTCCCTGCTTTGCAGGAAGGCAAATGGTATGTAGTCCCTTTGAACCTGAACAACACTGCGACCGATTTTACTCTCACCGCCACTGTAGAAGTCGGTACGAAGCACCAACTGGATATGACAATTAGTCCAAAGGTAGCTACTCCGGGGGCTAGTCTTAGTTGGACACTTGAGATAACCTCAGGTTCTATTAGCGGCAATGTGGATCTTTATGCTGCAGTTAGCCAACCTCAAGGTCCCTTAATTTTTCTTGGCCCCCAAGGATTTACCGAACAAGTAGTTCCATACCAAAGGGGTATTTCTATTGAGGAAAAAAACAATTACCCTTTATTAGACATGATTCTTCCTAGTTGGCTTGTTCAAGGGGAATACACATTTTATGCAGTCCTAGTATCAACCCTTAGGAGTCCATTTGATACTAATAACTGGGTAAGTAATCTAGCTATTTCAAAGTTTTATTTTTCATTACTTTCCCCTGCCCAGCAGGCATTTGTTAGTGAAATGGGATACCCGCAACAATTTATGAAGACCTTCAGTGATGATAATGGTAAGAAGCGGGTTGATGAGGTATGGACCTATGTCCGACAGGGACTGAGCGAATCTTTTGTTAACGGGGTGTTTGTTAGCGAAACCGAGTTGGCAAGTAATTTTCCTGACTTCCCATCAAGTCGTTACCACCCAGAGAATTACAACTTTGATATAACCCTGCAGGATGTCCTTGCCCGGCATGGCCAGCCCCTTAATATTCAGCAAGAGGTAATAGATGATATGACAGTTCAATACTATATCTATGATGGTATAACCTTTGGTTTTGTTAACAAAAAGCTAGTGTCGGTTATGGTCCTTAAGTAGCTTGGTACAAAGAGGTGAAGTCAAATGAAAGCATTTGGAGTGCCAAAAGTATGTGGCTTAACCAAACATATAGCAAATACACAGGGAGTAGTAGAATTATGGGTAGCAGCCACAATTGCATTGCTAGCTTTGGGGTACGGTATATATACTTCTAATTTAATACCAAATATCGGCGCATGGGCAGATCATTGCAAGGCTTGTAGTGAAGCAAATCCTGAAAAGTGTGATCTAACAGCCCTTCAAAGATGTTTACAAAGCACCGTGGATACCGCTGGTCCTGCGCCCATTCCAACAGATTCAAGTGCCTCGGGTGTTGCCGAATGGGTGGGCTATAACCTTATTTTAAACTACGTAAAAAATAACATAGACACACCAACTCCCCCATCTGAGAGTAGAGGCAACCCCAGCCAGACAGGGGCGTGCAGCATCAACGTAGATAATAAAAACCCAAAACCCAATGATTATGTAACCATTACAATTATAATCCCTAGACCTTTTCGCCATAGGGTTGGTAGAACACATGCCGAAGCAGCAGGTGTATCCCTTTATCTGACGGGAGGACCTGCCGTTTATACCTGTCCATGGAAGGTGCCTCCGGGGCCTAGCGGGGTTCTTACTATTAGTTTTACAGCCATTGCCAAAGACGGCAGCTGTCTCTGTACAGCAGTCGAAACCGTGACTAGAAAAGATAGTTCTTGCGCTCCTCCTGAGTGTTGCTCCGAAAGACCCATTGCATGCGGTGATATGTGCATTCCTTCGGGATATGACTACTGCGATGGCCAGGGTGCATGCCCTCCTGGTGAGAAGTGCTGTGCTAATGGCTGTATTCCTGTTGATGGTGTATGTTGTGAGACAGGGGGGTGGTGCAATGCAGGGTGGACATGCTGTCATGATGGCGGCTGTTGCCCACCTGGAACATACTGCTGTGGACCAACAAAGTGCTGCCCTCTTTAATCAACGTCAATTTGGGGTCTGGTCTTCACATTTGATGTTTATGAAAAAGGGGTCAGATCTTGACAGGTTGTTGAAAAACTTGATTTTTAACTAATTTTTGAAAAAGTGCTCTTTAAAAATCCTTAAATATCAACAACTTTTGAAGGTGAAAGATGGCACTTTTATCCACTCAAGGGGATTTTTCAACAGCCTCTTGAATTGTGAATTTCGCTCTTGTTTCTTTATTTCATAAGTCGTAAAGCGTAAGGAGTAAAGTGTTAAAAAACCACATCTCACGCCTTACACTTCACACTTTACGCATATGAACCAAACCAACCATAAACCAGATGAACGAGGTAAACCAAACTAATGAAAAAATTCAAAAATCAAGACCTGACCCCTCAAACTGGCAACCAAAGACCCCAACTAGATTTCTAGGTTGGTAAAGTTAACCTTGAGGTATCATCGCGGTTGGAATTTTCTCTAAAAATCAATTGCGGATTAAGAATTTACTTAACTTCTACTTAACAAAAGGCTATCCAGGGGTGGCAAATCTCTGTAAATATGCCATCAAATGGTTTAGGTTTATTATATATCTTTCAAAAACAATCCTGTTTTCTTTAGGCAGGCCTGCGGATAATATTTTGCTCTTGTTAGCTCATGAACAGGTCTGAGAAAAAAATGATTTTTTCAACAGCCTGATATTGTTTGAAAAAATTTGCACCTAAACGACCAAGGTCATCATTAGCAACAAGAATTGCTCCCTTTAATCCAAGCTTTTTCTTAGCAAATTCGGCTAATACTTTACATTCGTCTAATTTTAAATAAGCCGTAACTGCCTTTGCAGTCTGATTTGCATTATCTTCGCAAATCATCTTAATAGTATTTTTTCTTCTTTGATCGCAAAACTTATTCCCTAATTGCTCATTTAGGTTTTCATCTACTTCAGATATAGAGCAATTTCTATACCAAATTGTAAAATTACTCTTATATTGCATAATATAATGCAAACAGTCAAGTATTTTAATAAAATGAATGTAATTTCTTGCCGTCAATTTTAAATTCTTATGTGCTAAATTTGCACAACAAATTATTAATTCTTTACATAATTAAATTATTATGGTATTGTATTGCCATAATTTTACATTTTATGGCATTTGATTGACATGGAATTATCCAGATTAAGATTTCAAAATAGATACTGGGACAACCCAGAGTTATTAAAGGAAGATATTCATCTCAAACAGCTTTTTAGTGCTCCTGTTGTTTTAAAGCATCCTGTAGAGGAAATGTTAAAAATTGATCAAGATAGAGTATATATTATAAGAGGACCCAGACAGGTAGGCAAAACTACCCTACTTAAAAAGTTAATGCAAGCTTTAATAGGAAATCATGTTGCCCCTGGACGCATATTCTATTTTGCTTTTGATATAGGGAATATAAAGGATGACAATGAGGTAGCAGAATTGATTCATACTTATATAAATTTTGCCCGCAGCGATTTTAAACAAAAACGACTTTGGCTCTTTTTGGATGAAGTAACTTATACCCCTAACTGGGCAATAGGAATAAAACGGGCATATGATAGTGGTCTTCTTCAAAATGCGACTTTAATTCTCACTGGTTCATCCGCCTTGGATCTAAAGAAAGGGGGTGAAAGACTCCCTGGCAGACGGGGGATATGTGCTCATGAAAATGATTTAAGTATGTTGCCTCTTAATTTTAGGGCATATGTAAAAAATATTTTCGGTTTAAATGACTTACCATCTATTTCAGAGATAGATACAAAAACTCTATACAATGCTTGTTTTAAAGCATCTTACTATGAAGAGGAAATTAAAAATGCATTTGAAGAATATTTGCTTTGTGGAGGTTTTCCTTTAAGCATCTTATGTTTTAAAGAAAAAGGTAAGATAGAACCTTCTATTTACTATACTTATCTGCAGGCATTTATTGGTGATTTAACAAAGGCAGGAAAAAGGGAATCCTATGTGAGGGAGATTTTATCCATTATATTTCAAAAACGCCATGAGCCCTTAGATTGGCTCTTAATCTCAAAGGAAAGTGGTATTGGTTCTCACCATACTATAAAAGAATATGTAGAAACACTTGAGGCATTTTTTTTATTGAAGGTAATTTATGCGGTAAAACATTTGGGTGGCAATGAATTTTCGTTCAGAAAAAGGAAAAAGCTGTATATTTCTGATCCCTTTGTTTATTCACTTTTTCTGGCATGGGTAAAGGGGGAAGTAGAACCATATAGAGAAGCAATAAGGCTGGTGGAAGATACACTGTATAAAAGTAAGCTCACAGAAAACGTCGTGGGTATTCACTTAAGTCAAGTTTTTCCAAAACTTGGCTACTGGCGGAACCGAAGTGAAATTGACTTTATTGGACTGGGAAAGAGCCCGCTACGTCAATATTTTGAAGTAAAATACCAGGAGAGAATTACTTCAAGAGATAAAAAACAGTTAAAAAAGACTAGAGGTGGTATAATTATTTCAAAAAGGACACTTGCTTATGATGAAAAAAATGCTATCGCTATTGTACCTGCACATCTTTTTTTGAGTGTGTTATAAAATGCCACAAAATGGGTGATGTCTTATAATTCCTGTAAAAAAAGTGGCCTAGGTTATAATAGATGAATTTGACAAAAAAGAGGCCACTCATGAAAGGAATACCAGTAAGTCAAACTGTGGGATGTCCCCTCTAATTTAAAATTCTTTCCTACTTGTAAATCAATGGGTTAGAGCCTCTAGCTATTACAAAAAATCTGGCTTTTTAATAGAAAAAGCGGCATAAATGTTTAATTTAAGTCAAGGAGAAAATATTTATACTTAGGGAAAAATCTGCAAAACGATATGGCATTCCATCTAATGGCAGCAGGGCATTTTTACACCTGAATTGGAAATTTACCAGACACCTTTTCTTTTACACGCCTCTTATTGCTGGTTCTCATTTTACCCACACGTTAATGATTATAAGAAAGCTACACTAGCCAAAAGAAGATAAGCCCAATAAGCCAACAATAATAAGCAAAATAGATAAGCTTGTTTTGAGTATGGGTCAGAATTTTTAAAAGCCAACGAATGGCCCAAAGACCAGCCAGGAATGAGCTCAGAAAACCTATGGTATAAGGTATAAAAAGACCAGAAGGTAGAGTAGATATGTCTTTTAATTCCAACAGACCAGCACCAAATATAGCTGGAATAGCAATTAAAAAAGAAAAACGTCCTGCCATTTCACCCGTTAGTCCTAAATAAACTCCAGTAGAAATGGTTGTGCCTGAGCGTGAAATGCCTGGTAAAACTGCTAAGGCTTGAGCCAGACCAATACTTACAGCTTCACGCCAGCCTACCTGCGTGCGATTATTATTTTTAATCTTTGCGGCAAAGAAAAGAAATGTTCCTGTAAAGAGCAGCATCAAACAAGCCAGACGGGGCGAATGGAAAGCAGCTTCTATAAATGGCTTCAAAGGTAGAGCCACAGCGGTCGTTACTAAAGTGGCTACAATAATGGGTATAGCTATGTGGGGATTAAGGAGCATATTTTTTAAGTCTTTACGAAAATAAAGGCAAAGGGCCAATGAGGTGCCTAGATGAAGGGTAATATCAAGGGTTAAAGGTGACTGAGATATTTGAGGACAGAAATATTGGGCAATAACCAAATGTCCTGAACTACTTACCGGCAAAAACTCCGTTAATCCCTGCAAAATACCTAAAAAAATGGCTTGGAAAATAAGTTTAACCTGGGTCATGATGGGATTTTTAACCTTGGGAACTTAAAAGTCAAGGTTTTCTTTTCCTTTTGCCTTTTTAAGGAAAGAGAAAATTTTATTTTTGGTTATTGAAATCTAACTCCATAATAGAAACTAACGTTTCCAAATCTGACACCTCTAAATCAGGTTTGCCTCTTGCAGGTAGTGTTGCGCCACTTCCTGTTTTGTCCTTTCTTCTATTAACCCAAACAGTGGATAGACCTATTTTCTTTGCTGGAATTATGTCGTGATAAATACTCTGAGCAATATGCAAAATCTTTTCAGGTGAAACACCAATCCTGTCAATGGCAAATTTAAAATTATGTAAAGAAGGTTTATAATTTTTTGCTTGCTCTGCGGTTATGACCCAATCAAATTTAACTTTTAAATGCTTTGCAGAAAAGGCAAAAAGGTCATTATCTATATTAGAAATTATGGCAAGTCTGTACTTTTTCTTCAATATTTGTAATGCTTTAACAGTGTCAGGGAAAGGTAGCCAGTTTCTCAGTGACTCAACCAGGCAATCTAATTCAGAAGCAGAGGGCACAAATCCAAGTTGATTACCAAATTGTAGCATTACTTTTCTAAGTACCTCTCTATACTCAACATACTTACCTTTTTCTATTTTTGCTTCTATCTCAGCATAAAGCTCAAGAATTTGTTCGTCATCTAAGATTATATTGTGGTTTGAAAGAACGGGCCTTATGGCTGCTATGATGCCGGTTTCCCAATCAATAAGGGTACCATAGCAGTCAAAACTTAAAACTTCGTATTTATTAAAATTAAGCATATTGCTTCCGCGTAACTTTACAAAGCCAATTCGTTCAAATTTTTCAAGGAATGCTACCTAGCAATTCTGTATCATCATGGGAGTAAGGGGGTGAACAGCAGCACAATAACCTCAATGGGATTTTACCAGTGTTCTGAATTTGATGTGGTTTTCCAGGAAGAATACAGATAGTGTCACCAGCCCTAACTTCAAATCTTTCATGCCCAATGACCATAATTCCATTACCTTCAAGAATGTGATATATTTCTTCAGATTGATGATGTTTGTGTAGCAAGGTTGTAAATCCAACTGGGATAATTGCTTCTGCCAAACTTTGCTTAGCATTTCCATGTACATTTGGATGCATTAGTTCACGAATTAGCGAACCATCTTTGGTGGTATAAGGTTTAATCTTATGGTATTCGGTCTTTATTATCATTTTTGAATATTAAACCTAAAACTAGTTTTAGGATACAAAATCCTTCCTGCACGAAAAGGGATGATAACTTTTTTGTTTTCTTTTGTCTATATTCTATGACTACCCTAGGAACATGGCATCTTTCTTGACAACGCATATCCACCTATAGTAGAAAAGGAAATAATGAATAATGTAGAATAATAAAATAAAGTTATGATATAATAAAATATTATCACTGAGGAGGACACATGAGTCTGGCAGAAAAGATAATAGAAAAGGTTAAATCATTACCTGATGATAAGCAATCAGAAATATTAGATTTCATAGATTCTCTTTCAAAAAAAGTAAAGGAAGAAGAAAAAAAAAGAGTGGAATAAGTTTTCTCTTGAATCGGCCATGAGAGGATTAGAAACAGAAGAGTCTCTATATACATTAGAAGATATTAAGGAAAAATACTGAATGGTAAAAGAAGGGCATGTTGTACTATTTCGTTTTCCGCAAACAGACCTAAAGGAGGGAAAACTTCGGCCAGCGCTTGTTATAAAAAAACTACCAGGGGAATATGGTTCCTTCCAAGAGTTATCAGTTTAATAAAGAATTGGATGAAATAATTACACTAGAAGATAAGGACTTTCAAGAGTCAGGACTTAAAACAGAAAGTGTAATCCGGGTAAGTAGGCTTGCTGTTGTAGAAAAGGACATACTAATTGGGAGAATAGGTAAAATATCTTCAGAGAGGTTAAAAAGGATTAAAGACAAATTAGGAAAATGGATAATGGAATGATAGCAAGCCACTACAGTGGACGGCGTAAACACCGCCCCTGAGTTTGGTCATTAGAGAAATAATAAGAAGAGACTCCTGCAAAAAGCCTTTCTAAATGTGAAGCGCCATTTTCCTTGTTGGTTTTAATGACGTTTGAGGTCTATATCATTACCCAAATATAAGTTTTGCCGGTTGCCTGAGGACCAACAAACACGGTTAGGTCGCCAAAGGGTGATTTCGGCCTTTCTTATGCGGGCGAAGTTTTTTAATGATTAGATTTTTCATGAAGTATCTCCCAACTTATTTCTTTTCTTTCAACAAGCGCACCCATGATATAACTTTTTGCACAGTTCTTACTAAACGCTTATCAGTAGTCCAGAATTCAGCCCCCAGGCGTTCAGCCAAAGCCAAATAATGAGCATCATAAGTCGTAGGCAAAGAAAAACTTTTAGCCAATTTCAAAGCATACCGATGCAAATCGGCATCACCGTAAAGGGTAATATCCAGTTTTAAAGCCACATCCAACAACTCGGAAGCCTCTTCTGGTAGAAGCTCCCCATGAACAACGTAGCGATGCAGAGCATTAGTTATTTCGTAGTATAATAATGAAGGAGCAACTACCGGACGCCCAGCCTCATGCCATTCTATCCACAGGCGGATAGCAGAGGATTGAGAATCAACGCTTTCAAGAAGTCTTATGACGAAACTTGCATCAACGCAGACCGGAGAGTTGAGCATTTCTTTCCTCACGCAACTCGTGAATAACCTTCTCGGGAGGAGTAAGGGGTTTGCCTTTTCTGCGGGATCTTATACGAGATCCCAAACGTAAAACCTGTTCAACTATTTCCTGCCATGTCTCTTTGCTTTGGATAGCTTTAAGGCGTTCATATTCTTCAACAGAGAGGAGCACTACATAAGGTTTTCCGCCTCGTTCCACAAGAACAGGCTCCCGCTCTTCTACCACCCGTCGGATCAACTCCCCAAACCGGATCCGGGCTTCCGTGGCACTTACCACACGTTTCACAATCTCTTCCTCCTCAAACTAATTAATCAATTGCTTAATTAAATTTTTAACTATTTTACTTTCGGAAGTCAATATTCCAAGCAGAAAGATCCGCGCCGGACGTGCCCTATCAAACCCGTGTTTTTTGAGGTTGCTCATTATGGCCGGTCTATCTTCAACCAATTTCATGAGTTCCAGGACAAGGGTTTTGCCGGTTGCTTGAGGGCCAACAAACACGGTAAGATCGCCAAAAGCGATTTCAGCCCTTCTAATACGGGTAAAGTTTTCAATGATGAGGTTTTTCATGAATCCTCCTTTTAAACCGAATAACTTTTTACGCCTTAAGTACAAATATTCCCTCACACTCAAAATTTAGTCTCTTCCCGTACTAAGAAACCGATAGCAGAACTTCTTTCTATTAAAAAATCCAAAATTACTATAATTTTTTCCTTTAATATAACATTTTCCCTTATCTTCTCTCTATTGGAAACCCAATACTTTCCTACAATACCTTTTCCTTTATCGTCCATATCATCTCTGCCTGTCCCTGCCCGCAGGCAGGCGTTTTGTCTCAGCATCTTCCTTGTTCAGTAAGAGTGGTTTTACAAAGACCATGCTTGAATTAGCTAAGAGAGAAAAGGTATATTTATTCCACCAAGATAAACTTATCTTCTAGTAGTTAGAAAAAAAGAAGTGTTTTTAAAGAGCTTTATGTGATAAATTTGCACATTATTTTTACCTTTAATAGCAGAAAATTAAAAAATAGGGCTTACGCTACTTTTGCCTTTAATTTTTCTAATATAATATAGGGCTCCTTTTTATCTAAAGATAAATGCTTAGAGGCATTTAAAATTTCTATGCCAATCACTTCTTCGTTTGCTCCTAAGTCTATGGCAACATCCTCTGTGAGTCTAATAGTTGTTACTTCTTTTGCAGACTTAAATTCAATATAAGCTGCATCTACTGAAGAATCATAAGTTATTTTCATAATAATCTCATTAGAAATAAAAAGTATAAACAGTGACAACAATGGATTTATCAATCTCTTCAGCAACAATAGGTATTACTTGCTTTATTTTATAAAATTTTCCTTTCCAATAATTGTGGAAATCAAAGTTTTTTGCGAAACCCAATCTGATTTTGTTTTACAGAAACTATTTCTCCCATTCTTATAGCTAATTCAACCTCCTCCTTTGTAGCTCCTCTCACTTCCATCCTTAATAAAGCATGCTTAGAAAACTCAATTTTTTTCATGCATATAAGAAATCCTTCTCAACTACTTTTTAGCAATCATAATAAAGGGCTTTCCTCTTTATAAAAAACATTTTATTAATGCTTATACAGTTTTTATTCCTTCTGTCAATCTTTAAAAACATTCCTGTCTGCCGGCAGGCGGGTGGGTTTTCTTTTAAAGTTACTACAGTTTTTGGACAAATTTCTTGACTTTATTATTTTGATAATGTTATTTAGCATTTATGTCTCTACAGGATGCCTATAATAGAAAAATTACCTATCTTAGAATATCAGTGACTGACCGTTGCAACTTGCGATGTCGCTATTGTGTCCCTAGACAAGCTCTGAAAAGATTACCCCATAATGAGATATTGACTTATGAGGAAATTGTCCGCTTAGTAAAAATCGCAGCTCAAATAGGATTTAAAAAAATACGGTTAACAGGCGGTGAACCACTAGTTAGAAGAAATATTGTTTATTTAATAGAACAAATTAATAATATTTCAACTATCCAAAAACTCTGTCTTACCACTAATGGCACCCTTTTGAGAGAATTCGCTTCGGATTTATACAGAGCTGGTTTGAGACACATCAATATCAGTTTGGATACTCTAAGTCCCCAAAAATATGCCTATATTACGGGAGTGGATGCCTTTTCTCAAACTTGGGCTGGAATAAAAAAGGCTATTGAGGTGGGTTTTCATCCCATAAAGATTAATGTAGTATTAATAAAAGGGTTTAATGATAATGAAATAATAGATTTAGCCAATCTAAGCTTTGATTATCCTTTATATATTCGTTTTATTGAATATATGCCTTTGATGTCTACAGGTATCAATTTTGAACAATCGTTTATTTCTACTGATGAAGTAAAAGAAAGACTAAAAAAAATAGGCAAACTAGAAAAAGTCCCTTCTAGTGCGCTTGATGGTCCAGCCCAAAGGTATAAATTCAGGGGCAGTTTGGGTGAAGTTGGATTTATTAGTGCCTTGAGTCACCATTTTTGTCCTAATTGTAATCGTTTAAGACTTACCTCAGATGGACAATTACGTCCTTGTTTGTTCTCTGATCAAGAATGGGATTTAAAAACACCCTTACGGCAAGGGGCTTCTAATACTACCTTAAAAGCCATTATTGAAGATGCCATTACCCACAAGCCAAAAAGTCATGGGTATGTTAAGTTTGTAATCCATCGTCCTATGCTTAAAATCGGTGGGTAGGAAGAGACTGTTGTGGTTTTTATTTACTAAGACATGAAGGGTTTGATTGGATTTGATATAGGAGGAACAAACCTTAGATGTGGTTTAATAAGTGAAGAAGGAAAAATTATTGCCTTTTATACACAACCTACTGGGGCTCAAAGGGGAGTAGAGAAGCTTATCCAGGAGATTATTTCTCAAGTGAAACGAATAGAGAAAGAACATTCTGAGATCCCCATTGCTGGTATAGGCATTGGAATAGCAGGGATTTTAAAACCTATTCAGGGTATAGTATGTTTCTCCCCCAATCTTCCTGGTTGGCGGCAAATACCTTTGCTGAAGATGTTAAGACAATCTATTCCCTATCCTATATTTATAGAAAACGATGCCAACCTTATTGCCTTGGGTGAAGCTTGGCAAGGAGCAGGAAGAGGAGAAAAAAATTTTTTCCTCCTTACTTTGGGAACAGGTATAGGTGGAGGCATTATTTACCAAGGTCACTTATGGAGCGGAGAGACTAGTGCTGCTGAAATAGGACATATTAAAATAGATCCTTATGGAGAAAGATGCTTATGTGGACGTAGAGGTTGTCTTGAGACATTTGCTTCAGCCTCTTGGTTAGTAAGACGAGCTTATAAGCATATGCACTTAGGTATGCCTTCTATTTTAGCCAAGTATCCTAAGATTACCGCTAAGGATGTCTTTACAGCCGCCCAAAGAGGTGATATTTTAGCCTGTTATTTATTCCAGTTAGCCGGTTGGGCCCTGGGTATTGGGATTGCCACTTTGTGTAACACTTTAGGATTTAAGACGGTGATTATTGGTGGAGGAATGAGTAATGCTTGGGAAGAGTTTATTGGTTCTTTAAAAGGCACTTTAACAAAAGAATTATTGGCTATAGATTATAGTGAAGTAAAAATAATAAAGTCTTCCTTGGGGGATATGGCAGGTATTTATGGAGCGTGTTATTTAGTGAAACAAAATTTAGATTAAAATTTTTTAATCTTTGGTCGTATTTTCAAGATAAACACAAAGGAGCTTGTCTTGGATGAGATCGAGCGTAAGAAATCAAAACTGAGGGAATGGGCAGAATCTATTGTTATAGCCCTTATCCTGGCTCTAATAATAAGGTCTTTTATTATCCAGGCCTTTAAGATTCCTTCTGGTTCTATGGTTCCTACTTTACTAATTGGTGACCACCTCCTAGTTTGCAAGTTTAGTTACGGGATAAAAATACCAATAATTAATAAAACAGTGGTTAAATTCAGGGACCCCAAACGGGAGGATGTGATTGTTTTTATCTATCCTGTTGACCCCAAAAAAGATTTCATCAAGCGGGTAATCGGTTTACCAGGAGATAAAATAGAGATTAAAGATAAAAAAGTATATATAAATGGTGAGCTTTACCCTGACCCTCATGCTTATCATTCTGACTCTAGGATATTTCCAGCAGATGTTCTACCTAGAGACAACTTTGGGCCAGTAGTGGTGCCTAAAAATAAATACTTTGTGATGGGGGACAATAGAGACTCTAGCTATGATAGCCGTTTTTGGGGCTTTGTAGACAGAGAAGATATTTTGGGCAAGGCACTTATTATCTATTGGTCATGGGAAAGACCATTCTACCATATTAGATGGAACAGAATAGGAAAGATTATTCACTGAAAGGACATGGTGTTTTCTGTTTACAAAAACTGTATTTTGTAAGTTTGACCCCAATTCCCAATATTTCTCTTTGACACTAATTGATTTATGTTGTAAAAAGGCCAATGTCAATTATGATTGATGTTCAAAGTTTACCTGATTATCGTCAAATAGAAGTGGATAAGGTGGGAATAAAAGACATCCGTTATCCTATTACTGTTTTAGACCGGGAAAACGGAACTCAAAAAACAGTAGCTTATATCAATATGTATGTTGGTCTCCCCCACCGATTCAAAGGCACACACATGAGCCGATTTGTGGAAATTTTGAATGAATATCAAGGTGAGCTCATAAGTTTCAAAAGCATGAAAGAAATCTTACATAAGATGAAGGAACGATTAAATGCGGTTTCTGCCCATTTAGAAATAGAATTTCCTTATTTTATGGAAAAAAAGGCTCCTGTTTCTAAAACCAAGGGACTTATGGAATATCTCTGCACTTTTATAGGTAATTTGCGGGACAAAATTGAGCTGGAGTTAAAAGTTAGAGTGCCTATTTGCACATTATGTCCTTGCTCCAAAGAAATCAGTGAATTTGGAGCTCACAATCAAAGAGGTATTGTTAATTTAAGATTGCGATTTAGAAAATTCATCTGGTTAGAAGATATTATCAAATTAGTTGAACAAGCAGGTTCTTCTGAAGTTTACTCGCTTTTAAAGCGAGTGGATGAAAAATATGTTACTGAAAAGGCCTATCAAAATCCAAAGTTTGTAGAAGATGTGGTGCGGGAGATTGCTAAAAAACTTCTGTCAGATGATAATATTACTTGGTTTGCAGTAGAGGCAGAAAATTTTGAATCCATCCACAACCATAGCGCCTATGCTTATATTGAAAGAAAAAAATAGATGATGAAACCTTGTTTTGCTTCTATAGATGTAGGCACTCATACCACCAGACTATTAATTGCTGTTCCGCGGAATGATAGGCTTGAACCAGTTTTAAAAAAACGAGTAATTACTAAACTAGGGTTTTATTTTAATTCAGGCCCGCCTGGCGGCGAGGCAGGTCAGCTTTCTGATGAAGGTATAAATAGCTTAGTTGATACCTTAAGCCAGTATGCCCAAGATATGAAGACACATAAAGTAAAAAATTATCAGGCAGTAGCTACAGCGGTTTTACGTGAGGCCAAAAATCGTGAAGAAATCATAGAATTGATAAAAAAGAAAACAGGTATTCAAATAAAGGTAATAAGTGGAGAATTTGAGGCAGAACTTACTACCAAAGGGGTATTATCTACCTTAGAAATACCCCAAAAATCTACTTTAATTGCGGATATTGGTGGAGGAAGCACTGAATTAATTTGGGAAAATAAAAAAAGGAAGGCAGTAAGTCTAGCTTTAGGTGCAACCCATTTAACTCAATCTTTTTTAAAACATGATCCACCTCTAAATCAGGAGATAAAAGAGGCGTTTTGTAAGGCCAAGGAGGTTATTCAGGCAAGCAATTTCCCCAGCCCCGTTTTTTTAGTTGGCACTGCGGGTAGTATTTCTACTTTGGCGGCTTTAGACTTAAAAATGACAGTTTATCAACCACATTTGATAAATGGCCATATTTTAACAAAAAACTCCATAGAGACCATTTTTTCAACTCTCTGTTCTATGAATGCTCAACAGCGTCTTACCCTTCCTGGTCTTGAACCAGGCCGAGAAGAAATTATCTTAGGTGGTAGTATTATTGCTCTTTGTCTTTTAGAGTTATTCCATCAAGATAGAATGATAGTAAGTGAAGGGGGATTGTTAGAAGGGGTATTAGTAGATTATCTTTTTAAAAACGAAGGGAAGAAATATAAATTTTTAATATAAGGAAGGGGGTTTTTATGGAAATACCAGAAGGTTTGACATTTGATGATGTTTTATTGGTTCCTAGTTATTCACAAGTTTTACCCAAAGATGTGGATGTCTCTGTTCAGCTCACTCCAAATATTCGTTTAAATATTCCTATTCTCAGCGCAGCTATGGATACAGTAACTGAGGCCCGCACTGCTATTAGCATGGCCAGGGAAGGAGGATTGGGTGTTATTCATCGGAATATGCCCATTGAAAGACAAGCATTAGAAGTAGAAAAGGTAAAGAAGTCAGAGAGTGGCATGATTATAGAACCTGTTACTGTAGAGCCAGAGCAAAAGATTGCTGATGTTTTACAGCTTATGCAAGAATATCGTATTTCAGGTGTGCCTGTAGTCAAAGGGAAAAAATTGGTAGGAATTGTGACCAATAGAGATTTGCGGTTTGAAACAAACTTAGAAAGATCAGTAGCAGAAGTAATGACCCGAGAAAATTTAATTACTGTTTCTCCTGGTATTTCTTTGGAAAAGGCCAAGGAAATTTTACATGAACATAGAATTGAAAAGTTGCTAGTAGTAGATGAAAAAGGAAATCTTTGTGGTTTGATTACTATAAAAGATATTATGAAACTAAAAAAATATCCCAATGCTTGTAAGGATGAATTGGGGCGATTAAGGGTAGGAGCGGCTATTGGAGTTGGAGCAGATTGGGAAGCTCGCCTCCAAACCTTAATTAATGCTCATGTAGATGTTATTGTTATTGATGTAGCCCATGGTCATAGCAAACGGGTTTTAGATGTCTTACGAAGTATCAAAACTAATTTCCCTCAAGTAGAAGTAATTGCAGGTAATATTGCTACCGAGGAAGGAGCAGAGGCCTTAATTAAAGCAGGAGCTGATGCCATCAAAGTAGGAGTAGGGCCTGGTTCTATTTGCACCACCAGGGTTATAGCTGGAGTGGGAGTTCCTCAAATTACGGCCATAATGAAGGCCAGTAATGCAGGGAGGAGGCATAATGTCCCTATAGTTGCTGATGGAGGTGTTAAATTTTCTGGAGATATTACCAAGGCCATTGCCGCGGGAGCAAATGCGGTCATGATCGGGAGTTTGTTTGCTGGGACCGAAGAAAGTCCTGGTGAGACTATTCTTTATCAAGGCCGTACATACAAATTATATCGGGGCATGGGTTCTATTGGGGCATTGAAAGAAGGTTTAAGCGATAGATATATGCAAAATTTAGAAATCAAGGCCAAATATCCTTTTGAAGGAAGAGAAATTACTGAGAAATTTGTTCCAGAAGGCATTGAGGGCCGTGTGCCTTATCGGGGTCCGTTAGCCGGTATTGTTTATCAATTAATAGGAGGATTACGGGCAGGCATGGGTTATCTTGGTTGCCGAAATATTGAGGAACTTCAGACTAATGCTAGATTTATTAAAATTACTTTGGCAGGATTAAGAGAGAGTCATGTTCACGATGTAATCATTGTAAAAGAGGCGCCAAATTATCAATTGGAAAGGGAGAGATAATAGGCAGGGCAGAAAAAACTGTTATTTTGCTTCTCCTACCGTGATTAAATCTTTTATTTTTTCAAATTTCTTCTCCCCTATGCCCTTAACTTGCATAATATCCTCAACTTTTTGAAAAGGCCCATGCTCATGGCGATAGTTTATAATTTCTTGGGCAATGCTAGAACCAATGCCAGGTAGATTTTGGAATTGTTCCACTGTAGCCGTATTAATATTGATTTTTTGTTCAGCAATTACCTTGCTTGCTTTTTCCCCTACTTCTGTGAGGTTCATACCATGCCTTTGTTCAGCTAGAATTAATATCGGAAATAAGATAAATCCTAAAACAAGAATCATGATAAAAATCTGCTTTGTTTTCCTCATTCTGTCCTCCTTACTTCCCACCCTGCCTGAATGTTACCCATAACATTTAACAAAATATCTGGCAAGGACAATTTATTTCACACCTAGGACTTCGTCAAAGTAATTTCAACGGAGATCCAAATGTTAAGCGCAATGGCTCAATGCAGAATGCAGAATGCAAATTGAAAGATGCAAAATCGCCTTCTGTTAAATTGGAACGTTAGCACGTTAGCACGTTAGAACGTTGGCACGTTGGAATTGGGAAATGGGAATTGGGAATTTCTATTTTCTGTTTCCCGTTTCCCTTTCCTTCTTTATGCACGTTTACAAAGTTGCAAGTTAGAAAGTTTGCAAGTTAACACGTTGGAACTGGGAAATGGGAATTGGAAATTGGGAACTGGGAATTTCTGTTTTCCGTTTTCTATTTTCTTAACTGTATTTTGTAGGTTTGAACTTTCCATTTAAAAAGTCAAGTAAAAAATGGAAATATTTTTTAAGCAGCCTTCTCCATTTCCTCCTTTAAGATATAGTCTCGATCTTCTTTTAACATCTTAAAAATAACTTTTATCAATTGTCTAGCAAGGCAGCGCAAGGCATGGTTATGCTCTTTCCCTTCAGTCCGTTTTTTAGCATAGTAAGTAGCGGATTCTGAAACATACCGAATTGTGCAGCCCGCAATTTCAATCATAGTTGCTTTACATATCTTATTAGCCTTATATACAACTCTTGTCCTTTTGTGTTTACCAGACTCATCATCTATACAGGCTACACCACAATAGATCGCAAGTTGCCTCTCGTTTTTAAATCTNTTGATATCTCCAATTTCTCCGACCAATCTGCTTGAAAGCTTTGTTCCTACTCCTGAGATACTTTTTAAACGCTTGACCTCAGAACTCTTTTCTCCTAGCTTTTCCAGCTTCTTATCCAACATCTCAATCTCCTCTTTTAGTTCTAAAATACGCCGAGAATGAGATGATATAATCGTTTTGTATATATCTGCCAGTTCTTCGACGTATTTTGTGTTGCGAAGACTTTCTAACATTAAAGAGGCCTGTTTTTTNCCAATCATCTTTATTTTAAGTAAAGCTCCCATAGTAAGTCTCTTATATCTCGAAAAATCAGGATACCTTACCAGAAGCCTCAACATCTTCTTGCTGTCTGTATCACCAATCTCTAATATCTCAGGACATACTTCTAATAGCCTTTTTCGAAGCCTGTTTTGCAACCTTATCTTCTCATCTATCAGGGTTTGTTGATGCCGAGACAGAATCTTTAACTTTTCATTGATTTTTGTTGCCTTCTCTACCGCAATGAATGCCTTTTCATTTTCAGCGTCTAAATAATCTCTTAATTTCAGCATTTTTGCTAACATTTTTGCGTCCCTTTTATCGTTACGCCATTCTGCCCCAAATACATTCCGAAATTGTTTTAATTTTAAATTATCTACATTGTATAAGGTGAATCCGCTCTCTATAAGTATCCGATCAAATGGTGCTCCGTATCCATTCTTTCCTTCAATTGCAAATGATATTATCCCACCTTCTCTTTTCTCAATCTCTCTAAATTCTCTAACTGCCTTATAAAATTCACTGAATTTGTGTGCTATCTTCTGGTCATACAAAATCTGTTCTTCATCATCCATGATAATTATGTGATGATTATCACTGCCAATATCGATTCCTCCAGATAACCTTTTCACGCCTCACCCTCCTTTATGTTTGATATTTTATGGCTCTGCCAATACCTTTATCCCGTCTATAATAGCCACTTAAAGGCACCTTTCCATTAGACAGGGTATTGGCAGGAGAACATCCGGCAATTCAAACCGAGTCACAATAATTCAACATTATTGACTGACCCCGTTAGCCACAAATGTTCCCCTAGCCATTTATCATTTATATCACATAAAGAAGGCTTCTTAATTTCATTCCCTATTTTTTACTCTCACTTTTAATTATAGAACCCAATTCCACTACAACTGCGAAAGGAGGGGGAAAATGACTTTGCAATTTGCACTTTGCAATCTTCATTTTGCAATTGCCGTAAGGCTATCTTGCCCTTCGGGAAATCGCCTTCGGCGACTTCGTGAATACAAGATGATGGACATTAGAAAAATACCAAATCTTAAAAATGACAAAGCTCAAATGTCAAATCAAGCCATTTGGATTTTTTAGACCATATTTAAACGTCAGATTGTGTGATAAGTATTTTTAAAATTTTACCTTCCCACTATTGTTTACTAAGCCACTTTTTATCAGTATTTTACTCTTTCTCCCACTTTTTGCGACCCTTAATTAGACTTTTTGACTTTTTACAGAGGCTAACGGTTAATTGAACGAAGCTGCTACGCATCTCCTATGGAGTTTCAATAAAGCAATTTTCTATCTTTTTACGATTATATAGGGTATAGATTTGGTTGTCCAGTACAAATAATTAACTGACCATGATGAAATAGAATTCCTGCCATGTTTCAGATACATCTCTATTAGTTACCTTAACAGTAATAACTCCTAGAAATTTGCGACATTTACTCAGCATGGCTTTGCGATTTCTATTACCCAAAAGACCATAATATCTGATTTTTACAAACCTATCAGGCAATACATGAAGCAAAAATCTGCGGATGAACTCAAAGGCATCAAGGGTCATTATTTTATTCCTGTTACCATCAGCATAATCTCTCCTAGAAAGGAAACTTTACCATCCTCTATCTTTAGGATACGGTGATTACCAATTGCAATCCTGTGGGTATATCTACCGAGATACTCAAGGACCATGCTTTTCTCTCCTTGATGAGATAAAATAGATACTCCTTAATCTCTCTCACCTAACTGCTCAGGCGATTTTTTAAAGTAAAGTGCAAAACTCCTTACCTGACCAAGGTAAATCTTTTGTGTCTTGGGGCTAAACCCTGTCAGTTCAAGGTCTGCCTTCATCTGTTCTCTCAACTTTCCCATCTCAGAACCTCCTTTTCTTTGAAATTGATTATTTACCGCCTTTATGTAAGCGGTATTATAAAAGGAGATTCTATTACGTGGGGGCTCATTTAGCAAAGCATGATTAAAGGGGTTATTTTGTGATGTTATAGAAATATGAGGATAGGCTTTTACTGAAAGGATTGAAAGAAGGTATCCACCGCGTAGCGGTTTAGTTCAACGTTCGTTTTGGGGATATGTGAAGTTTGCGGAGCGTAAGCGTAGCAAATTTGGGCGTAGCCGAAGGCGAAGCCACATATCCACCTGTTTCCGAGTGCAGTAGCACCGAAGTGAGCGTAAGCGAAGCGGAGAGTTGCGGGCGGCACTATTATTAAATCACACAATCTCAACAATATCATCCCGATATTGATGCTTATTAAATTCATTGAAGTTTTCAAAGAAATTCCTCCCATCTACAAACATATTATAAATTCTTTCCAATCCCCAAATCTCAGTCCAGTGTTTAATTTCTGTCTCGTAACGAAAGAGACTTTTTATCCTTTCTACGCTCTCAGAATTAGAAATAATTATACATTTCCTAGCTCCGAAACGTTTTGCAAAGATTAAACGATCTTTTGCCTCCGTAGGGTTCCCTCCAATTTGGACTTCTATTGCGATATGTATGGCATCGTTTAATAACCACGCTACATCTATATAATAAGGTGCATCAGGACGAACCCGATAATTGCGTATTGATTTATATCCCATCCATTCTCCGATTTGTCGGACCATATCTACTATTTTGTCATGTAAAGTATTTCCTTGCACACCATCAAGATTCATTATTTCATCTTCTATAGATATTGATACTGGGGTTTCTGAGACTGTTATTTTGTCTTTTCCAGCTTTATCTGGGATAGGCTCTTTTATACCTTCCACTAACAACTCATATTTTTTAAGGTACTTTGATACATCTTCATTTGGTTTTCCAGTAACCGAAATTTCAAAAATATTCTCACGCTTGAAAATATGAAGCTTCCAATGATTGTCTATGGCAGTACTTACATCTCTTAGTAGTTCTGATAAATATGAAGCAGGTATAGCTAAGACTTGGTCATCTGATCCACATATAAATAACACAAAAAAGCTCTCAGGTGAGTATTTCTTTAATTTTTCCTTTGGTAGACCAAACCAGTAATCTAATAAGTCACCACGTTTGTAAGGTTTTGAATATCTAAACATTACTATTTTGCCGTTTTGTAATTTGTAAGAAGATCTGTCTAACCTTTTGCTATCAATACCAATCGCTCTTAATATTCTTTGGTATACGTCAGTATATCTTTCTTCCATGCCTCTTCACCTCATGTTTTTCTTAAGTTTGTGCCGCCCGCAATGGCGTATAACTTGTTTATTTCTGAACTGGTTCAGATATACATCCAAATTGGAGGTATATGTGAACTAGTTCGTATATACCTCCCACTGCTTTTGTGACCCAGAATTTCCTGGATACATCGGAGATCGACTCCGCTTTCCAATAGATGCGTAGCAAAGCTGTGCCTCAAAGAGTGAACCGAGACCTCCTTTGTTATTCCTGCTTTCTTGCAGGCATTGGTAAAAATCTTCTGGACACTTCTAGAATGGAGGTGTTGATTTGACCTATTACCCGGAAATAACCACTTAGAGGAAGGTTCAAACTTTTTCCAATATTCTCTTAGGGTTTCCAGAGCAGCCTCAGAAACTAAGCTATATCGGTCCTTTCTTCCTTTTGCTCCCTTTATGAAAACTAATCTCCTTTTACTGTCTATATCTTCAGGTCTAAGCTTTACTACCTCACTCACCCTTAGACCTCCTGAATATATAAGCATCAAGATCGCTTTATGCTTGATATTGGAGAGGGCGGAAAGGATTTTAGGAACTTCTTCTTTATTCAGGATAATAGGCAGTTTTTTATCCTTCCGAGGCCTTTTCACCTCATAAATAAATTTCTTCTCAAGGACTGTCCCATAGTAGAACTTCAAGGCATTGATAGCTCCATTCAAGGTCGAGGTAGATACTCCCCTTTCTTCTGCTAGATGAAATAAATAATCCTTAATATCATCATTGGTGACCTGTTGAGGAGGCTTCTTTGATTTTTGCAAGAAATCCCGATTATAATGAATGTAGGCTTTTATCGTCTTGGGGCTGTATTTCCTGAAGGTGAACTCTCTCCTCAAGTCTTCAAAATTGATTTCTGTTTTCAGACTCTTTTTGGTAACTTGCAGGGTAGGATCAAGCTCGATTTTTTCGCCTTTAAAGATGGATAGAATTCTATCGATAACCCCATCTGAATATGGGAAACTCCAGTGTTTTTCTTTTGGATGCCATTTGTAACCCTGGATGGTCTTGACCTTTACCACACGAGTAGGATCATAGGCAAAGTCCACAATTATCCTGCCTGATGTGTCTCTGCTGATTTTTATTGACTGCTTCATTATTTAAACAGTTATCATGCTCATTAAAATTTGTAAATAATTTTCTTTATCAGACCAATCGCGGATTTTGGGTTTATTCCCTACACACCCCACACCAATTGCAGTTTCTCATAGGGCATGGAGGAGAAGGTTTGGCTTGTAATGCTTGTTTATATTCCATATAAAGGAACTCCTTATCCAGACCATGAGAAATGATTTCCCAAGGTAAAACCTCTTTTTTTTCTCGTTGTCTAAGAACAAAAAAATCAGGATTTATAGGACTTGTTTTAAAAGCCTGTTGCCAACCTTTGTCAAGAGCCAGGAAAAGGATTTTTCCTACTCGTCTGTCTCCGCGACTTAGCAAGGCTTGAGTATAAGCCCATTTAGGGAGGTCAAAGGCAATAGTCACCCCTCTTTCTCTTTTAAAGGCTGATTTGAGCCAGCGGATTTTTTTCTTCAAGTTTTCTATGGTTTCCATAGGATGCCATTGGAAAGGGGTAAATGGCTTAGGCACAAAACTGGCTACACTCAAATGAATATGAGGACAGAAACGCCCTTTTTGGACATTAAGCATGTTTTTTTTTATTTTTTTTATGAGAATAACTATCTCTTCTAAATCTTCTTGAGTCTCGGTAGGAAGACCAATAATGAAATAAAGTTTTAAAGTCCTGAATCCAAATTGAGCAATTAAACTAGCCGTTTGAAGGATTTGCTGTTCATTAAGATTTTTATTAATCACCGTTCTTAATCTTTGTGAGCCTGTTTCAGGGGCAATAGTAATGGTCTTATGGTGACACTGTTTCATAGCTTCCAGTAAATTAGAAGAGATTTTATCTGCCCGTAAAGAAGAAAGGAAAAAGGACCCACTTTGATTTAAAATGAATTTTATTAAAGGAAACAACTGAGGATAATCATTGACCGCTGCCCCAACAAGTCCAATTTTAGAGGTGAATTCCAGTTTTTGTTGAATTATTTGGCAAATTTCTTTTAAAGGACGCATCCTGGGTGGGCGATAAACATAGCCAGCTCCGCAAAACCGACACCCATGGGGACAACCGCGTTCTATTTCTATTAAAAACATAGATGAAAATTCAGTATCAGGAGTGAAAACTTGGGTATGGGCAGAAGAAAGACTTAAGTCCTGAACCTGCCTTTTTTTAATAGGAAAGGGAAGGTTCTTTTTGGGGATAAAACTTTTTATAGTGCCATCTTCATTATAAATAACCTGATAACCAGAAGGGACATAAATGCCTGCCACTTTTTGAGATAAGTGTTCCAAAAAGAACTCTTTTTTTTCTTCCCATAAGTAAAGATAGGCTTGGATAAATTCTTCTATAAAGGATTCTCCTTCACCAATTAAGAAAAAATCTATATAATCTGCTAAAGGTTCAGGGTTAAGCCAGGTAGCTATTCCCCCGGCTGCCACTAAAGGATGATTTTTCGAACGTTCTCTCTTAAAAAGTGGTATGTGAGCCAAGGAAAGGATTTTTAATACATTTAGATAGTCATTTTCAAAAGAGATAGAAAAGGCTAATAAATCAAAATCCTTAAGTGGTCTTTGGGATTCATAGGAAACCAAAGGAGAGTTGTGTTTTTTAAGCAATGCTTGTTCTTCAAAGTCCGGTAAAAATGCCCGTTCACAAACCACTTCTGGAAAACGGTTTAAGATTCCATAAACCGATTGAAATCCCAGATTTGACATGCCGATAAAATAAGTATTAGGGTAAACTAGAGCAATTTTGAGTTTTCCGCCCCAGTCTTTATATGAAGTGCCTTTTTCCCTAGCTAATCGGTCTTGGTAAAACTTCTTTAATGCATAAGAAACTATAGAACCACCTCACAATATTTCTATTTTTGGGGAATTATAGCAGATTCCGTGGTTATTATCTAGTTAAGGGATTGTTCAGTAGCGTCAATTGTTTTTAAGTAGGGAATAATGAGCTAAAAAGACTTTAAATAGATTCAGGCACACAAAGAACAGGGCAGGGAAGAAGCCTTATTACTTTTTCTGCTGTACTTCCAAAGAAAATACGTTCCAGGTCTTCCTGACCCATCCGACCATAGCCACCCATAACGATTAAATCTACCGCTAGTTCTTTAGCTTTTTTTGCAATTTCCTGAAAGGGAATTCCTTCACAGATAATGGATTTTATTTTCTTTCCTTTTGCATTTTGGGCTAAGAAGTGATTTAGCTCCTCCTCATGCTTTGCCCATATTTGTTTTTTTATCTCTTCATGAGAGGATGAAGAAATACGTAAAATACTGGCTATATGGCTTCTATTGATTACGTGAAGCACAATTACTTCTGCCTTAAATTTTTCAGTTAAAAATAAAGCAAATTTTAAAGCACTTCCTGAACAACCAGAAAAATCTGTGGGAACCAGTATACTTTTGATATTCATAAGTCTTCCTCTAAAATTTCATAATTTCCTGTTCTTTCTTTCTTAAAATTTCATCCACTTTTTGGATAAATTGGTCTGTAATTTTTTGCACTTCTTCTTGCCCTCGGTGAAACTGGTCTTCACTAATCTCTTTATTTTTCTTCATTTTTTTCAATTTCTCATTAGCATCTCTGCGAATCTGTCTTATAGCCACCCTGGCCTCTTCTCCTATTTTATGGATCCTTTTCACCAGTTCCTTCCTTCGCTCTTCCGTTAAGGCAGGAATGGAAATACGAATTATTTTACCATCATTGGTAGGTGTTAATCCCAGGTCTGATTTGAGAATGGCCTTTTCTATATTCCCTAATACAGAAGGGTCCCAGGGTTGAATAGTAATAAGGCGGCTTTCTGGGATAGAAATGGAGGCCAACTGGTTAAGGGGTGTGGATGTTCCATAGTAATCTATCATAATCTCTTCTACTAAGGAAGCAGATGCCCGTCCTGTGCGAATTTTCCCCAAATCATGCTCTAGAACTTGAATAGTTTTTTTCATTTTTGTTTTGGTATCTTTATAGATTTCCTCTAACATGATTTTCTCCCTTAGGAAATCTTGGTCCCTACCGATTCTCCCCAAATTGCCTTTTTAATATTCCCAGGAGTTACCATATTAAACACTATAATGGGAATTTTATTATCCATACATAAAGAGACAGCAGCTGCATCCATTATTCTAAGCTGTTTTTGTAAAACTTCAATATAAGAAAGATGGTCATATTTTTTAGCGTCTTTATCTTGCAATGGGTCCTTTTCATATACCCCATCTACTTTAGTTGCTTTAAGGATTACCTCTGCTTCAATCTCTGCCGCCCTTAGGGCTGAAGCCATATCTGTAGTGAAGTAAGGATTCCCTGTGCCGGCTGCAAATATGACTATCCGCCCTTTTTCTAAGTGTCTTATTGCCCTTCTTCGGATATAGGGTTCAGCAATAGCTATCATATTAATAGCAGACATTACTCTAACTTCTAATCCTTGATTTTCAAGAGCTACCTGTAAGGCTAAGGCATTTATTAAAGTAGCTAACATTCCCATATAATCACCTGTTGCTTGGTCTATACCCAATTTCTTGGCTTCTCTTCCCCGAAAGATATTTCCACCACCAATTACGATAGCTATTTGAATTCCAGTCTTAGCCACCTTGGATATCTCTTGAGATACTCTTTTTAAAACCTCAGCACTAATTCCAAAATCTTGATAGCCTAACAGGGCCTCACCACTTATTTTAAGCATCACTCTCTGATACTTGGGTTTCATCTGGTAATTTTTCTCCCAATTGAAAACGAACAAATCGTCTCACCACGATTTTTTCCCCGGTCTTAGCCACTAATTCATTGAGTAAATCCTTAATTTTTATGGATGGGTCACGTATATAGGGCTGCTCTATTAAACAAGCTTCTTCAAAAAACTTCTGCAATTTGCCTTCTACAATTCTATCTATTATCTTTTCTGGTTTACCAGAGGCAATGGCCTGTTGATGGTAAATTTCTTTCTCTCTTTCGATTATTTTTGGAGATAATTCTTCCTTGTTTACTACCAAAGGGTTAGTAGCCGCAATTTGCATGGCAATTTCTTTCACAAAATTTTGAAATGCCTCTGTTCGGGCTACAAAATCAGTTTCACAATTTACTTCCACCAGCACCCCAATTTTGCCTCCAGCATGAATATAGGCATGCACCAGACCTTCTTTGGCTGTCCGTCCTGCCCTTTTTTTAGCCTTGGCTAAGCCCTTTTTCCGTAATTCATCAATGGCCTTTTCTAAGTTTCCTTGTGCCTTTTCCAGGGCCTTCTTACAATCCATTATGCCCGCCCCGGTCCTTTCTCTTAGTTCTTTAATTTGAGCAGTAGTAATTGTCATTATACTCTCCTATTCGATAGTAGGTTGTTCTTGAGAAGTTGAAATATCCCCAGATGCTGCAACTTCGGTTTCCATTTTTGTCTCTTCCATTTCTTGCATAGTGGCTATTTCCTTTTCATATTGGTCTTTGCCTTCAATACATGCATCGGCAATACGTTCTGTTAGCAAACGGATTGCCCGGATAGCATCGTCATTTCCAGGTATAACATAATCTATTTCATCAGGGTCACAATTGGTATCTACAATAGCTACAATAGGAATATTCAACTTTCTGGCTTCATGGGTAGCAATTCTCTCTTTATTAGGGTCAACAATATAAACCACCCCGGGCAATTCTTCCATATCTTTTATACCACCAAGGTTTTTATTCATTTTTTCAATCTTGCGCTGAATTTGTAAGGCTTCTTTTTTGGTCAAATTTTGAATGGTTTCATCTTGAACCATAGTTTCTAAACTTTTTAATTTATCAATACTTTTTTTGATAGTTTGAAAATTAGTAAGAGTCCCACCTAACCATCTGTTAGTTACATAAAACATCCCACATCTTTTAGCTTCTTCTTCCACTACCTCTTTAGCTTGGCGTTTAGTACCTACAAACAATACCTTTTTTCCCCGAGCTACCTGTTCTACCACAAAATCATAGGCAATTTTGAATAATTGGACCGTTTTTTGCAAATCAATTATATAGATTCCATTACGTGCCCCAAAAATATAAGGTTTCATTTTTGGATTCCAGCGTCTGGTTTGATGTCCAAAATGAACACCTGCTTCTAATAATTCCTTCATGGTCACATAAGCCATAAAATCCTCCTTTTTCAAAGTAAATTATGCACAGAGAGATATCACATTACATAGAGTTTGACAAGTGATTATGTCCTATATTGTGCATTAATTTTTATATATTCTGGGGTAAGGTCACAAGTGTACCACATAACACTTTCTCCCCCTGAATTCAAGTTTATGGTAAGAAGCAGTTCTTTGTTCTTCAAATATTTTTTTACCTCTTTTTCCATCTTTTGGTTTTTTCCTAGTCCATTTTTTACCAAACAAATCTCACCGAAAAAAATGTCTATTTTTTCTGGTTTAATATTAATTCCACTCCGGCCAATGGCAGCCATAATCCTTCCCCAATTTGGGTCTCCACCATATAGAGCAGTTTTTACCAATAAAGAACCAGCAATAGTAGAGGCTACCTTTTCAGCATCTTTCACGGATTTTGCCCCTACTACTTTGATAGAAATAAATTTAGATGCGCCTTCACCATCTTTCACGATCAGTTTTGCTAATTCTGTTGCTACCTCAAATAAACATTCCTTAAAAATAGGATGGACTGAGTGTAAAACCGAATTTTGAGCATACCCATTAGCCAAAATTAAGGCAGTGTCATTAGTACTGGTATCCCCATCTACTAAAATGCGATTGAAGGTTTGGGCAATAATTTTTTTGAATAAGGGTTGTAAAATAGCCGGAGAAATGGCCAAATCAGTGATAAAAAAAGCAAGCATGGTGGCCATATTAGGCATGATCATGCCTGCTCCTTTAGCTATACCTAATAGAGAAAAAGGAACTCCATCTATTTCCCCTTTTTTATAAACCAATTTAGGAAAAGTATCTGTAGTCATAATGGCCTGGGCAGCTTCTTCCCAACCAGTAGTGTGCAAATCACTGATCAAGGTCTTAATTCCAGTCTTGATCTTTCCCATAGGTAATGGTTGACCGATGACACCTGTAGAACACACTAACACCAGTTGTTCAGGAATTTCCAGCCCTTTTGCTAATAAATAAGCCATCTCTTGAGCGTCTTTCTCTCCTTGTCTTCCAGTGCAAGCGTTAGCATTCCCACTATTAATTAAAATGGCCTGGGCTACGCCTGACTTAACCCGATGTTTAGTCAATTTTACTGGAGCTGCTTGAATTTGATTTTGGGTAAAAACACCTGCTACTACTGCTGGTTTATCACTATAAATTACCGCCATATCCTTTCTATCAGGGACTTTGATACCTGCTGAAGTGGTATTTACCAAAAAACCAGGAACAGAAATATCAGGCATTTCTTCCACAACAATGTTTATATTTTTTCCCACTCCCACAAGGGCATGGTTCATTCCGCCCGATCTTTTTCTTCTTACGTCTGATAGGCTGTCTTTTTGTTTCTCCTTCCCCATGACTTAGATGCATAGCTTCTGGTTCTTCAGGTCTTAAAGCAGCCAATTCCTCCTCGGTCTTAATTTCCACCCTAAATAGATTGGTTACAGTTGCTTCTTTAATCCGTTCAATTAGCTCACTAAACATCATGAACCCTTCTTTTTTATATTCCTGTAATGGGTTTCTTTGTCCATAACCCCTCAGACCAATTCCTTCTCTTAAATGGTCCATTGCTACTAAGTGGTCTCGCCACAGGGAATCCACTACTTGTAATACAATATATCTTTCTAAAAAACGCATATTTTCTGGACCAAATGACTGTTCTTTTTGGGCATATACTTTTTGTAATGATTCTGTGATAAATTTAATCAGCTTTTCCAGTGTAAGGGCATCTAATTCTAACTCATTCCAGTCTAATTTAGTGCGAAATACCTGTTCAATTTGTTTTTTTAGTCCTTCCAAATCCCAATCTTCAGGGTGGGTATCTTTAGAACAAAAGTTTGATACAAGGTTATTTACTGTATCTTCAATCATTCCTAAAATAGTTTCTCTTAAATTTCCCTCTATGGCCTCACGTCGCTGTTTATAGATGATTTTTCTTTGTTCATTGAAGACATCATCATATTCCAGCAATTGTTTTCTAATTTCAAAGTTTTGGGCCTCCACCTTTTGTTGAGCATTCTCAATGGCCTTAGAAACCCATTTGTGTTCAATAGGTTCTCCCTCTTTCATACCCAGTTTATTCATAAGTCCAGAAAGACGCTCTCCTCCAAAAAGGCGTAATAAGTCATCTTCTAAAGAAAGATAAAACCGCGAAGAACCAGGGTCTCCCTGTCTTCCACTCCTACCTCTTAACTGGTTGTCTATACGCCTACTTTCATGCCTTTCGGTGCCAATAATATGTAAACCACCTAGTTCTGCTACCCCTTCACCTAAGACAATGTCAGTGCCTCGTCCCGCCATATTGGTAGCAATGGTAACCTTTTGCTTCTCTCCTGCATAAGCTACGATTTCAGCCTCCTTAGCGTGGTGTTTGGCGTTAAGGACTGCATGGGGAATTCCCTCTTTTTTAAGCATATGGCTTAAAAGCTCTGATTTTTCAATAGAAACCGTGCCTACCAGTACAGGTCTTCCTTGTTTATATAATTCCTTTATCTCTCTTACTACTGCTTTGAATTTTTCCCTCTCTGTGCGATAGATTACATCAGGATGGTCAACACGAATCATTTCTTTGTGAGTAGGAATTACTACTACATCCAGATTATAAATCTCCTTAAATTCTGTGGCTTCTGTTTCTGCTGTGCCGGTCATTCCTGCCAGCTTTTCATACATACGGAAATAATTCTGGAAGGTGATAGTTGCCAGGGTTTGGTATTCACTTTGAACTCTCACTCCTTCTTTAGCTTCTAGGGCTTGGTGTAATCCTTCACTATAACGACGTCCTGGCATCAGGCGACCGGTGAATTCATCTACAATAACCACCTTTCCATCTTTGACAATATAATCTCGGTCTTTTTTAAACAGGTAATGTGCCTTTAAACACTGATAAATTACATGCAAAACTTCAATATACCTGGGGTCATAAAGGTTGTCTATCCTTAATAGTTTTTCCATTTTGGCCACACCGGCTTCGGTTAGAGGCACTGCCCTTGATTTTTCGTCAATAGTAAAATCTATTTCCTTTTTTAAATGAGGAATAAGACGGTTAATTTGATAAAAAAGAGCAGTGCTTTGTTCAGCAGGACCAGAAATAATCAGTGGTGTTCGGGCCTCATCAATGAGAATGCTATCTACCTCATCTACAATGGCGTAATAATAATCTCGTTGAACAATATCCTCTAAGGAAAATTTCATATTATCTCGTAAATAATCAAACCCAAATTCATTGTTGGTGCCATAAGTAATATCGGCTGCATAGGCCTTTTTTCTGGCCGGGTCATCCATTTCATGTAAGATCACTCCTACTTCCAAGCCTAAAAACCGATAAATTCCACCCATCCACTCACTATCACGCTTAGCTAAATAATCATTTACCGTGACTATATGCACCCCCCGTCCTAATAAGGCATTTAAATAAGCAGGCATAGTGGCAGCCAGGGTTTTACCTTCACCAGTCTTCATTTCTGCAATCTTACCTTCATGTAAAACCAGTCCTCCAATTACCTGGACATCGAATGGACGTTGTCCTAATACCCGTATGGCAGCTTCTCTAGCCACCGCAAAGGCCTCAGGCAATAAATCATCCAACTTGGCGCCATTTGCAATCTGTTGCTTAAACTCGGCTGTTTTGGCACGCAGTTGGATATCACTTAACTTGGATACTCGGGGTTCTAGCTGGTTGATTCTATCTACGATTTCCCCCAGGTGATTTAGCTCTCGTTCATTTTTTGTGCCTACCAATTTTGTCAATATGCGAGCTAACATCTATAAACCTCCTGTTTTTAAGAATAACTTAAAAGACGCCTTCTGGCAAGGTGAGGTAGAACCCAAAAAATCCACAGTCAAGGAATAGTCCAGCCCGGTGATACTCTAATAACCCGGAATTTTTCTTGATTTTTATGGGTGATTATTATGTAATTATTTAGAGATAGATGGCTTCTAGATATGTGTTATATTTGGGAAGCCATTATGGTAGGACGGTTAGTCACCCAATGTTAAACCTCACTCAGTAGCGACTTTCACCCAACAAGAAACGCTAAACTTTGTTTAGCACACTAGCGATTGAACTAACCTGTAGGCATGGAGCGCCCCGCCAGAGGCGGACAGGCAGCAGTTTAGCAGTCAGGTGAAGCACTTTGTTAGCCGTCAATATTCCATTTCCGATTACCAATAGTTACGAGAGGTATAAGACAAGGAATTATCCAAAGCAAAGACATCCAAGTTAAGCCAACATTTTTCAGCTCATCATAGAGATATATAGCCAATGCAACAGAAATAAAAAATAATGAGTAAATTGGCAACATTAGCTTCCAATATTTTGTATTTGGGTGTTTCCAGGGAGCAAGCATAAAGATTAAACTGACCGCAAATATAAATAAAATTATTCCCATCATTCCATTGCTAATTTTACCTTGAACTATCCAAACAGCAGATAGTAGAATTAACCAGATAAATCCTCCAAGCCATCCACCAATCCATCCAATTTTTTCACCTTTACGGTTCATCACATTTCTTCGCCTAAAAAGCTGAGCTGGCAGTGAAGCGAGTCAGCACCAACATAGTGTTATGTGAGACTTTTGTTTTAAATATTTTCTTAGAATTGCATGACTTCCCTCTTCGGAATCAATCTGAACACACATTTTTTTACCCTGTGTCCAGTGAAAACATTGCAAACCCATAGGATTGTATGTTCCGTCTTCGTTCGCTGTTATTACTGCTTGACAGCCATGAAGGATGAGCCACTCAAGATCCTTGGTTCCCAATTGCCTGTATATAGTATATTCTACTGGATCATCCCAGTGCAAACGCCAATGGTACCCAGTGCCTTGGCCATAGTGGTACAACCCGCCAAGAAGACATGAGGTATACTTGTAATATAAGTAAATCACGGAACCAGGGTATATATTACCCATTGTGACACAAAGAGGGAATGTATAATAGCAGTATGGTGTCGTATGCCCCCATCCTTATCTTATCTAAGTAGCCACTATGATGTGTCCACGTCATGCCATCATAGGTATAATAGCCAAACATTTCATGGGGATGCGGTGGAACAATCATATTGTTGTGGCCATAGAAAAAACCAAATCAAATTCATCCCATCCTTTTAGATCATCACCAGGAATCGGAAGTACGGTTAGTATATTCACTTCTTCGTTTCGATATCTTCTCGATTCATCAGCGTCTGCATAAGGTGCACCTGAACCGCTAGTCATAACTGGGATCCACATAGACACTGTATTTCCAAAAATCTTCATACCTACAAAGAGAGTACACCCCAAGTTCCCTCTCCTTACAGCCCGAAAGAGCAATTCCTATCAACCCTAGCAAAATCAGGAAGATACACTTTCGCGACCAACGTATAATTCTAAGATTACAAATATACATAATAATTCACCTCCTAGTGATAGATTCAACTTAGTTTGTTATCCACAATGACCAAGCTGAGTAGTACGATGTAAGGACGTCGGTGTGATTACTCTGCCTATGACTATTTCCTTTTGTCAAATATTCCATTAATTCGCTTCTACGAATATTGGCTCTTCAGTTACCTTTAAAGTGCCAGAAGCAGAAATATATTCATTACCCTTACCATCATACACTCGGACTTGATCCGGGATTTGAGAAGAAAAGTCGATGACCTGCTCGCCTACCCAAGACCACAGCACGTATATTGGCGAAGCATTCTCTCTCGTAAACCTGTAGCATGCTAAGGTATTCTCTAGATCAATAACTGTATCATATTCTGCTTCTCTCAGAAGGTTGGGCATGTCAGAATAGGTATAGGGATAGGGTTGTCCTTCTTCCCAACTAAATGAGCTTTCGTGGGGATGTTCTGTTTCCCATTGGTAAAACTCTTTGGCAATTTCTGTGGCTGTAGCGTATTCAGCAATTATCTCCCCAGTTGGTGTTGTCTTGCCTATAAAGTTCTCATCAAGCCACTCAAGCATTGTCTCGATGTCATCTCTGTTTGGGTTGTTATAACAGTCATGGGTGGCGATTCCAAAGACCCACACCTTGGTGGGAAGACCATTCCTCTGCCAGTGAAGCCATTCTATATATTCCATTAGGAAATTCTTCTGGTTAGTCCCCAGTGATCTAGGTCCTGATGGTCCTGGGTTAGGTTCCAGTTGGGGATAGTGTGGAATTAAAATGTATTGGGTTTGTTTTAAGTCTTCCTTGAGAAATTTCCCTGTTTCAGCAGAGGGACGAAAAGGATTCCACGGATAGTGACCCAGGTTTTCCCAAGCCATTATCCCTGCTGGTTCTGTAAGCGCCGTCTGGATGGTAAATCCATATTCCCTCATCATCTTGGCTAGAAGAGGCTGAGCGCACTGATAGGGGGCCACACCGTAGTTATTTTCTGTGCCGATGACGGAGTTGACAGCATTAACGTTATCTTGCCAAATCCTTCTAACGAGGTCCTCCGAGGTGTCAGGAGACTCAAGAATCCAATCGTGTCGTCCCTCCCTCCAGAGGGGATGGATATGCGTCCCCCAGTTGAATCCAGCATCGAGATAAGATTGGACAAGCTCTTGATCACCAAAGTCTTCAACAAATTCCATAAATTCACCGTTGGAAGCAACTGTCAATTTAGCCCCGTGAGTCAAGGCTAGATCTCTCAACCAATACATCTCTTCCCGCCTGGCACCGTAATCGAATCCAAACTCAGGTAGAAAGGGTTCAACGTGGACGGCAAAGAGGACTTTGATTGGCCCCTGTGTTGTTTCTATATTAAACACAACCTCTTTATAATAAAGGCTATTCCAAGTAACATTCCCATCCATAACAGTATCAACACCAAAGTAAATGGTATATGTGCCTGCTGGAAGTCCTGAAAGAGGAGTATTTAATACCTCATATGAATCTAAGTGAAAAAGTGGGCCCTGATACCCTGGTTTCCATTCGGTTGTCCATCCCTCAAAGGTAAAAAAGTAAAGACCAAATGGGGTTTCTGCTGCTAACCACCAATCAGCATTATCTGTTTGTTGATTATTATCTAAGACTATAGTAATTGTTAAAGTGTCTGACTGATGCAGTGTAACTGGCTTATCTGAACCATTTATTTTAATGTCACAGATGGGATTTTGGGGAAAAGCAGTATTCCCCCACTCTAACAGCCCAAGGAATATGAGTGAGATTATAATACATCTATACCGTCTCACTTTATTCCCCCTAACGCCAAAATTCGGCACCGCTTTTAAGTATCCGCTGTAATGTTTTGTTAGACCTGCTTATCCTCTATTTATTATTTATAATAAATATAAATGAGTGAAGCTACTTTTGTCAAACAGAATTTTGGTACCTTGTACTTCAACCAATTCTGAGGATAACCATGTATGTTGAAAAATATGTCATAATTGGATTAGTCAACAGGTAAAGATTGTCCCTTTCCTTCTTCAAATGTCAAATGGGGATCCAGCCCTGCCTTTTCCCATTATAATAAACATCTTCAAGTTCCCATGAAGGAGATGGCATGTACCACAAACCATCATAAGGACATTTAGCAAATACTATTGAAGTGAAGCATATTGCCAATAATAATGCTACTGGTATTTTAACTTTCATCACTCCTTTCTCTTGGTTTAATAATTTAATGTAACTATAGTTAGCCTAAATTATTTTCCATCTTATTCTATCATACATTTCATTTTTTTACTGAAGTTCTTTTTGCCTGTCAAAAAAATTTTTAAATTGGATATTTTCCCTTTTTCAATGCCAATAGGTTTTTTGGCCAGATGGTGAATAAGGTAACTTGCTATCTTGACAAGTGGTGCAGTATGTAGAATTTTCAATAAAAAATTCTTGATAGGAATAAAAAGACTAAATGCTCAAAATTGGCTGTTGTGGTTTCCCGGTGGCCCAAGAAAGATATTTTAAACAATTCTCTACTATTGAAATTCAACAGAGTTTCTATCGCACCCTGGGGGTAAAACAGGTTGAAAATTGGCGTAAAAAGGCACCAATATATTTTGAGTTTGTGCTTAAGGCTCCTCAGTACATTACTCATTTTCCTAATAGTCCTACCTATCGGCGGGCAGACTTACCTCAAGAAAAGAGAAAATACTGTGGTGGTTTTAAATTAAATACTGTTATAGAACAGATAATGGAAACATTTTTTGATAGAGCTGCTATACTTAAGGCCAAAAAGTTTGTCTTTCAAACACCTGCTTCTTTTAAGCCTACTGCTGAAAACATAAATGCAATGAAGTGCTTTTTTAGCTACTATAAGGATAAAGGCATCTTTATCTGGGAACCACGAGGAAAAGAATGGAAACCAGAAATCATTAAATCTATTTGCCAAAAATTAAACCTTGTCCACGCTGTTGACCCATTTTTATATGGTCCACCGGTTTGGGGAGATTTTATCTATTTTAGAATGCATGGTAATTTAAGGAATTATAAATATTGTTATTCAGATGGAGAACTAAGGGAACTCTTAAACATAGCCGGCTCCTCTGGTTACATCATGTTCAACAATTCTGAGATGTATAAAAACGCTTTAAGACTTAAAGAAATGTTAAAAGAATTGGAATAACTCAGCCTTGAAAATCAATCCGGGATTTTGTGGTTAATCTCAGCAAGTTTCAGTAAACGGTAAAAATACTGCCTTTTTATGCCACACCTTTGGGCAGCTTGTGAAACGTTACCGCCGGATTGAGCTAGGATATGATTTAGATATCTATGATAAAAATCCAGCAAAACTTGTTTTTTGGCTTTTTTAAATGGGAGGGATAAGATTTCATTAAAAGAAGGCTGAGACTTCAATGTAGCTAAAGGCTCAATATCTGTTAACTCTATGTATTCACCTTGGCAAAGAATCACAGCGCGTTCAATTATATTTTCTAACTCCCGAATATTGCCAGGCCAGTCCCTGGCAACTAAATTTTTCATAGCAGCCTTTGAAAATCCTCGAATGTGTTTGTTATTAAGCGTAGCATACTTTTCCAGAAAATGATGAGATAGAATGGGAATTACTTCCCTTCTTTCTCGTAAAGGAGGAAGATGGATGCGAATAACATTAAGTCGATAAAAAAGGTCTTCCCTGAATTTGCCTTGTTTAACTAATTCTTCCAGGTCTTTGTTACTAGCAGCTATCACCCTGACATTTACCTTTTTTATCTTAGTGCTTCCTAATAGTCGAAACTCTCCTTCCTGTAAAAAACGGAGCAACTTTGTTTGGACAAGTTTACTTAAATCACCTATTTCGTCAAGAAAAAGTGTCCCCTCGTTAGCTTCTTCTACTAGGCCCTTTTTATCCTGGATTGCTCCAGAAAAAGACCCCTTAACATGGCCAAATAATTCACTTTCGATCAGTGTTTCAGGAACAGCACTACAGTTTATAGCCACAAAAAGACCTTTGCGTAGACTGTGTTTATGAATAGACCGCGCCACCAGCTCTTTACCTGTGCCTGTTTCTCCGGTAATGATCACAGGGGCCGTTGTTTTTGCTACTTGCAAAATATACCTATAAACAGATTGCATATAAGAACTTTTACCGATAATAAAGTCAGCGTCTTTTTCTCGGTTTAACTCTGCCTTTAATATCTTGTTTTCTCTTTTTAATTTTTGAACTTCCATGGCCCGGTGGATGGTAAGCAGGAGTTGTTCTTGGCGAAAGGGTTTGGTAACAAAATCATAGGCCCCTATCTTCATAGCCTCCACCGCTGATTCAATTGTGCCATAGGCGGTTATAATAATCACACCAATGTCAGGTTCAATAGCCTTGATTTGTTTTAAAAGTTCCATCCCATTTAAGCCAGGCATTCTCAGGTCAAGTAAGACTAAATCAAAATATTCCTTTTTAATGAGCTTGACTACCTCTTCAGGATGGGATGTAGTTACAACATTATATTCTGTTTTTGTTTTGATAATCCTTTCTAAAAGCCTTAACATATCTACTTCGTCATCTACAGCCAATATTTTACCTGGCATATTGTCCTCCTATGGGTGGCAAGTCAATGATGAAGGTAGCCCCCTTGTTTTCTTCGCTTTCACAGCGAATTCGCCCATTATGCTTACTGATAATACTATAGCTAATAGACAACCCCAAGCCAGTCCCTCTTCCTTCAGGCTTGGTAGTAAAAAAGGGGTCAAAAATCTTGCCTAAATCTTCTTCTTTAATGCCACAACCTGTATCCTGAAATAGAACTTCTATAGCTTGCTGTTCGTCCAATCGGGTGGTGATGGATAATTCCCCTCCATCTGGCATGGCATCCATAGCATTGATAATTAAGTTTAAAAATACCTGTTGGAGTTGTTTTTTATCTCCCTGGACTAGAGGTAGAGAAGAAGCAAATTCTATTTTCATTTGGATATTATTTATTTCTAGTGTATGTCTGACAACATTAATAACTTCTTTAATTGCTTCGTTAATGTCTATTGCCTTACTTAAATCTTCAGTGGGACGAGCGAAATTAAGCAAATTTTGCACTATTGACTTGCAGTGTAAGGCATGTTTGAGGATCAATTTTATATCCTGATATGCCTGAGTTTCTCTCGGGGTATTTTCTAAAAGCAACTCGCCAAATCCAATAATGATGCCCAAGGGATTATTAATCTCATGAGCAACACCTGCTGCCAGTGTACCTAAAGAAGCCATTTTTTCAGCATTACTTAGTTGTTCTTGGACAAGCTTTTCTTTAGTAATATCACGGGCAATACAAAGGATCTCCTTTATCTCCTCCCCCAAATACAGAGGCATTAACTTTGTATTTAACCAATGCGGTTTACCATTTATTTTTACAATATGTTCTTTCACAATACTCTGTTTAGTAGTATAAAGCTGATTTAAACAATCTATTATTGTATTTGGAGGCCATTGCATAATTACATTAAAAGGTTGACCATGAAGCAAGGCGGGCTTCTTTTTGAAAAATGAGGCAGTGGCTTGATTAAAAGAGATGATATTGCCAAACATATCCAAAGTCAAAATCAAATCATCGGCACTTTCTATTAAAAGCCGATATTTTTCCTCAGATTTCTTTAAGACTTCGGTCTTCCTCTCCACCTCTTGCCTCAAAGTCTCTCTAAACCCTCTTTCCAAGGAAAGGGCAAATATACCCAATCCGATAAGGGCAAGGATTAGACTGCCCTGGATGAAAAATTGTTTTAAATAGAGATAATGAATAACTGCATTTACCTCTTTCTCTGGCACACATACTGCTACTGACCAGATGTGTGAGGTATAGGGAATGTGAATAGGTGTATAGGCTACAAATTTTTTGACATAACCTTTCACATCTCTGTGCCAGAGAGAAATATATTCTCCTATTCCCTCTTTGCCCTGTAACATTTCCTGGCGCTGGATTTTGTTTATCTTTTTAAAGTAAAAATCAGGGGCCTTTTCCTGCCTTACCTTAAAGGCATTTTGACCAATAAAGCTCTTGATAGGGTGATAAATAAAATAGCCATTTTCATCTATGACCCAGGCATAGCCTGTTTTCCCTGAGCGGATTCTAGCCACATGTCTTTGCACTAATAGGTAAGGATCTATAAAAAGGACTATGATTTTTTTTCTCAATGGTTCAGAGATATAAACCCAAGACTTGGAGAGATGAACAGCAAGGTTGTTTGGGTCAAGGGGTGTTAATTTAGTAAGTGTGGGTTCACCTATTTTATAAATGACTTTTTTATCTTGATTTAAGACCAATAGACCCCTTGCACCAAGCCTGTGTGCCCGTTGGAAAATCATTTGCAGTAAATCAGGAGAAGGCTCTCTTTGCGAATATTTCAGGATAAGTAATTCTTCTATAAGGGCATTAAAACTATTTTCAATCTCTTGTGAAGCTTGGCGGGCAAGGATAAGCTGTTGATGGTTAAATTGTTGCGCTATAATTTCTTTCAAATCTTGGGCCGAATGGATGCCTAAATTAAGGGCACAAAGAAGTAAAATGATAACGCCGCTTCCAACACCTAAAAGAAATTTGTGAGAAGAAATATCCCATTTGATATATTGTTTCATAAATTGATACTAGCTAATTGAAGGGTCTAATTTGTAGTATTTAGACCTCCATGTCAAATTTATGGTATGCCAATCAACTAATCCTGTCAACAGGATGAGGGCTATTTGGGATAGAAAGGTAATTATCTTCTTTCATTAAAAAAATTTTTTAATTTTCCTAGACTATAAAACCCCGCAACTTGCTGCAGGGTTTTATAGGAAAATATTTTAAATGCTGCCTAATGATGTAAGGAAATCACGCCTATTGCCGATAATGTTAATATTATTGCCATTATTAATATAAGAAATAAATAAAGGGTATACATCCTTCTTGCCTTTTCCTCAGCAGAAAAGAGCATACCTATAAATGCCCCCCACATTCCAACTACGGCTGCCAAGCAACATATCCCTACACCCAAAAGGGCAAACGCATCACTGAAAGATATCTTGTGGAGGTACCAGTGTCCATAAGTTATGGGGTGGCCTGTAGTAGCCTGCCAAATTTCCTCAGCAGTGTCTCCCTGCAAGAGGTGTGAAAGAAAGACTTGTGGGTCCATAACATGAGGACCTCCTAGTAGATACCATATTGCACCTATAGTCCCAATTACCATTCCTATAATGGCAAACCAAAATGCAAATTCCCCATAAATAACACCTGATATTGGTGGTTTAGGTCTTTGTTCCATTTTTATCCTCCTACATCCAATGTAACATTTTTGCTGCCTTCATTAACAATCTAATTCCTGCAAAAAACATAATGACTATAATGAGCCATCGGACAAATCCTGCCTTGATTTTGAGCATAATTCTAGCCCCAATAAGTGTTCCTCCAATTAGACCAATCATACAGGGGACGGCAAACAAGGCAAACATTCCCCCTCCAGCAATATATGGCCAAATAGCAGCGGTATCGCCTATACTAATTAATACCTTACTACATGTGGCGGCAACTTTTAATGGTGCAAGCATTACCAAATTAAACACAGGTACCATTGCCCAGCCTGCGCCTAGTCCAAACATCCCTGATATTAAACCTACACCACAGAAAAGAATAATTCCTAGCCACGCCCTTGTGACCTTATAGTCAACTACCTTATTTAGTGAATCTTCCCAATAGCCCATATCCAAGGCCATCTTTTCAGTAAATCCATCAACCTCCTTGACTTCTGGCCACTCTGCCCTTCCCCCGGCAAATACAAATAAGAGGCCGATGGCAATTACTATAATCCCCAGTGTGCCTCTAACTAGCGCCTCTCCAGTTACACCCATAGTTGCATGGATATACCCGGCTAGGAGTGCGCCAATAATGCAAAACACTCCATATGGCACTGCAGCCATAAATAGTATCCTGACATTGGTAATACCCCTTTTTAAAAATGGCCGGGCTGCAACTAGGGCACCAGACATGGCCACAAATAGCCCTGTAGTCCGGATGATATAGGAGTCTATAGGAGTAAATCCCATCATAATGGGCGTAAATATAACACCCCCACCTACACCTGCTAACACTGCAAAGATACCCATGAGGGTGGTGACAACAAGTAGGATAATAAAAAATGTTAGTGGACTCATTCCCACTGTTTGTTCTGTTACTTGCGTTACCTGAGGACTGGTTTCAGCGGCATATAGGGTGGCTATACTCACTAGAAGGGCAAGTATCAAAAAACCTAGTTTTAAAATTCTTCTCTTTTTATCCATTAAATTTCCTCCTTCTTTTTTATTTATCCCCTCCGGGGTACCAATGTTCCTGGGCAGGGAACACTTTGGGTAACCCGGTGGGAAATTACACATCGTGCACTTCACCATGGTTTTATCTTGGCAAAACTCATGCCAAATAAACAATCAAGCTAACTCTGTAAAAATTGGGTAAAGCACAGGGGAAGTGTCATTTTTTAGGATACAATTTGTAAACTTTTTGTTGAGAGTTTTCTCATCAAGGAGAATCCTATTGACTAGTATTGATAAAAATTATAGGTTTTTGAACATGATAAAAAGAAACCTTTGGTGGGTTATATCTCTTTCAATATTATGGATATTTTCTTCAGGGATTGCCCTTTCTCAACCACCTGTGAAGTTGGCTATTTTGCCATTTAAAATCTATTCTTCTGAAGACCTTACCTATCTTCAGCAAGGGCTATGTGTAATGTTAAAAACTAGACTTTCTTGGGAGGGACATATTGAGATAGTGGATATAGATAAAAAGGCCTCAAAAGATATAAATAAACTAGCAAAGGAGTTCAATCTAGACTATGTTCTATCTGGCAGTCTAACCATGTTTGGGAACAGTGCCAGTATTGATCTCAAGCTTATTAATATAGAGCAAGAAAGGGTTACTCCCTTTTTTGCGGAATGTTCTAACCTAAATGAAGTAATCCCAAAAATAGGAAAACTGTCAACAGATATAATTGGGACTATAATCCCATCGCTAAAAAAGGAGGTAGCCAGGCCTTTACCAGTGGAAAGTTCTGAAAAAAGTGAAATAAGCCCACCTATTGTGCCAAAGATTGGAAAAACCCTATTTTATATAACTTTTATTACAAAACCAAATAGACCTCAAACATATCATCTATTTTTTTCTGATAAACCTCAAGTCAAGGGAGAGGACCCCATTGTTGATGAAGAAGATATAGAAGAGCCTAATTTTCCTGAATACAGACGGGTAGGAGAGATGGAAAGACAAGGCCTAGATTTAGGTAAGGTCAGTGTTAAAGAGAAGACGAATTTTGTCTTTGATGTTACTGGTTTTATCAATGACCATCCCTCAAAATGCTATTTTTTGGCAGTAAAAAGAGAGGGGGCTGATTATTTTGTGCCCATGGAGACTTGGTTTAACAGAGAGGGAAAGGCTTCAGGCAAGACTAAAATTGCCTTTCAAACAGGTATTTTGGGTAGCTTCTTGGATCAAAAATTCCGTATTAAAGAAGATACCTTAGAATTTAGCGTTAAGAGTCCTGAATAGATAAAACTCCGCACCACTCAATGCAATTTGGCTCGTTGGCAGTGCCTTGTGTCTCACACCCCTAAGGGTTTTAATCCCATACTTTCCTTTATAAAGGCAGTTATGATGTCAAATAAGGCTACAATACCAATTATCTTTCCTCCTTCACTTACAAAGACCCTTGCAATATTAAATTTAGCCATCAATTTTACAATATGTTCTATGTCCATATCTTTCTCAATACAAACCACGGGCCTTGTTGTAATTTCTTCTACCTTTGTTTTACCCAAGTCTAGCCCTTTACCGATAGCCTTAAAGACTATGTCCCTTACCGTAACTATTCCATAAACATTCTTTTCATCCTTAGGCCTTACCACCAAAGACCTAATTCTTTTGTCAATAAGCTTTTCTAAGGCCTCATAAACAAAGGCGTCAGGTTCTATGTATTCTATTTTCTTAGTCATTATTTCTTCTGCTTTCATATCCCCTCCTTAAGATTTTTACAATTTTCTAAAATGCAATTATCATGCCTTAAATTGCCCTTGAATAAATTAGCCATTTTTAGATGTACCTTCCGAGCAGGCTTAAAACATTAATGTATGGCATGATTTTTGCCTAGGCTAAAAAAGTCTACTTAAAAATTTCAGGAGGGAAAAAATGAAGCGTTTTTTTAGTTTTTTGTTTATTATTACTTTTTTTGGGGTAAATTTGGCCTATGGGTATCGGATCCAAGTTTCTAAAGATACTTGGGCTGATTTTGTTATAAGGGGGCAGTTGTTTTATTTCAATATGGATAAAAGAGGTGATGAGATAGATTATCGTCAAAACTATTTTGAGATGACAGAGGCAGAGTTTTATGTTAAAGGTCAGATTAACAAATTAGTTCAATTCTTTACCCAATGGGAGAATTATTATAAACCACATAAACTAAGTGGGGAAAAAAGAGAGGATAGCACTAAAGCTTTTATGAAAGAGACGGGTGTAAATCTTGTATTTCGTCCTGAGTTTAGGATGAGGTTTGGCAGGCAGCGTATACCTCTTAGCAGATATCACCAAAGGTCTGATTACAAAAAACTCATTCCTACTGACTATTTTTATAGATATGATATCCATAGCGTATTTAAAGGTAATGTCAATAAATATCTTAACACAAAAGAAACCTGTCTTCAAATTAGACATCCAGGCATTACGGCCTTTGGATACTTCTTTAATGGGATGCTTGAATATCACCTAGGTTTATTTAATCAGCCCAATAACAAGCCTTTTGGCACAGATGAGGGTGGTTTTAAAGGTGTTAGACCCACAGTAAGGCTTGTCTTTACCCCTGTTTGGTTGGGATATAAACCCGAAAAGTCCATTAAAGGGACAAGGGGGGATTCTTACCTTGGGAAAAGAGATGTATTTAACATTGGTGTAGGATATTCTAGAGAAGAGATATGGGATGGTCTTGACAATGAGATGTTTGCTATTGATGGTTTTTGGGAAAAAAGATTTGGTAGGGAAAATAGATATATCCCTATGTTACAATGTGGATACATTTACTCAAAAAATACTCATAAAGTTGATGGTAAGTCAGAAGATAGTCAATTCTGGTGGGTTGCAGGGCAATTCCTTTATAATAAGTTTATTGGTTATGGAAGGCCTGCTATTGCAGTGAGATTTGAGCAGATGAACGCAGATAATGCTTATAATAATAAAGATGTTACCTATAATCGTGCCTCAATTTTTCTTAATTACTTCATCAAAGGATACTCTGCCTGGTTAGCGGTTGGTGTTGATCAGGTATGGTACACTAATGGTGCAGAAGATTATCTTCTGACCAAGGGCAAACAACGCAATATGACTGACTTCAGCACTTACTTTCAATTTAGATTCTAAAGAATTTTTAAGCCGCCTTTTTGGCGGCATACAAAGGAGCGGAATGGATTTTCGTCTTTTTATATTACCCTTGATAGCCTTTATCATTGCTAGTCTTACTTCACAGGCTGGAGTTTCAGGGGCATTTCTGCTTATGCCTGTTCAAATAAGTCTTTTGGGCATTACTTCTCCTATAGCAAGTGCTACCAATCTGGCTTATAATATAATCGCTATCCCCAGTGGCATTCAGAGATTTAGGAAAGAAAAGAGGTTTTTGGTTCCCTTGGCCCTTTCTATTATAGCAGGAAGTATTCCTGGAGCATTTATCGGGGCATTTATTAGAACCAATTTTCTGCTTAATCCCAAACCCTTTAAATTATTTGTTGGCCTTGTCTTAATGTGCCTTGGCTTGAGATTAATATTGGTGAGAAAGAAGAAAATACAGGCGGTTACTGAAATTCAAATTAAACAGATATCCTTTAAAAAGGTCACATTTTCTTTTGCTCATGAAGATTTTTCTTTTTCACCTATTGTTATCTTTTTACTTGTTCTTTTCACTGGAACTATCTCTGGGGCTTATGGAATTGGGGGTGGGGCATTACTAGCCCCTATCTTGATTTCGGTATTTATGTTACCACCCCATGCTATCGCTAGTTCCACCCTTACAGGCACATTTACTACTTCTATAATGGGCGTATGTTTTTACTACTTGTTAGGTTATCCACCTGATTGGGAAATTGCTATTTTGTTTGGTATAGGGGGTATGCTAGGTATGTATACTGGGGCAAGGATACAAAAATATATTCCTGAAAGGGTAATAAAAACCATCCTTGCCTTTCTCATTTTTATCCCCGCAGCAAAGTATATTTTAGGTTATTTCAGGTAGAAAGCAACTTTAAAATAGTCAGTTATTAATTTCCTCCAGATTTCTTTTACCTGTTTTTCAGTAGTATTTAAATCACCATTATTATCTATGACAAAATGCGCCTTATTTATTTTCTTTTCTATAGGCCATTGTAGGGCAAGAATTTTTTCTGCCTCTTGTAGGGAAAGCCCCTTTTTTTGCAAACGGCTGAGACATCTTTCTTTACTTGCATAAACCACAATCACTTTGTCAAAATCGCTTTCCCAACCTACCTCAAATAAAAGGGGAATTTCAATTATAACCAATTTTTCTTTCAATTGATTCAGGATTTCCATAATTTTGGCATAAATCCTAGGGTGTAAAATGGTTTCTAAAATTTGTTTATCTTTTTTAGAAGAAATAAGTCTTTGGCGCAGGTAACTGGTGTTTAAAGTTTTATCCGGGTTGAGGCATTCTTTGCCAAAATAATTTACAATTTCATGATAACTTTTTTGGCAAGGGATAAAGAAGTTATGGCAGATTTTATCTGCATTTATAACCTCAGCTCCTAATGCTTTAAACATCTCTGATACAGTGGTCTTTCCACTACCTGGACTACCAGTAAGAGCAATCTTAAGCATCTGCCACTTGCTTTAAAGAGTTAATGACCTCTTTCATATCCGCTGGTAATGGTGCTTCAAATTTCATATCTTCTTTGGTAACAGGATGAATGAACTGTAACTGCCAAGAATGAAGCATAAGCCTGGGTATTTGTTGGAATATCTGTCTTACTTTCTTCAATGGAATCTGTTTGATTTTGCTTTTACGGAAATAAATAGGGTCACCTAAAATGGGATGGCCAATAGAGCTAAGGTGAACTCGAATCTGATGAGTGCGGCCGGTTTGGGGTTCACAGAGTAAAAGAGCTGAATGAGGAAAGGTTTCTTTTCTTTGCCATGAAGTTAAGGCTGAGCGCGGATTTTTGGTTTTAATAGAAATCTTTTTTCGTTCCTTAGGATGACGTCCTAGAGAAAAATCTATCACTCCCGTTTTTCCCTTTGGGATTTCAAATACCAAGGCCAAGTATTGTTTTTTGATTATTCTTTCTTTAAATTGTTGGCTCAATTCTTGATGGGCAACATCATTTTTAGCCACCAGCATAAGGCCTGAGGTATCTTTGTCTAATCTATGAACAATACCTGGTCTTTTCACACCGCCAATTCCAGAAAGATGGTTACAGTGATAGAGAAGGGCATGCACCAATGTTCCCTTTAGATGACCTGGTGCAGGATGAACCACCAGACCAGGTGGCTTGTTAAGAACCACTAAATCTTCATCTTCATAAATAATATCTAAAGGAATAGGCTCAGGGGTAATATCTAATTCTACAGGAGGAAGAGGAGAAAAAACCACCCTTTCTTTTCCCTTTAATTTGTAGTTAGCTTTAGTAACAATTTTATCATTGACCTCTACTCGCCCTTGGTCAATAGCTTTTTTTATTTGAGAACGGGTAAGGCCGGTTAATTCTGTTAAAAAGATATCCAATCTTTTGCCCACATGGTTGGAGGAACAAAAGAAGCGCTTCACAGATTTAAAATTTCTCTAATTTGTGTGTCTACTACTTCTTCAGGAGATTGATGGACAATGGAAATTTCCTGAACTAACAATTTTCGGGCGGTATTTAACAATTTTTTTTCGCTAAAGGAAAGTGTTTTTTCTTCTCTTAATAAAGCCAAATCTCTCAATACTTCAGCAGTATCATAAATACAGCCGGTCTTTAATTTGTCCATAAGCTCTTTATGTCTTTTATTATAGCTTCCGCCATTGAGAGATAATCTTTTACCTTCCTTTAAAACACAAAAGACTTTAGGAATTTCCTCTTTGGAGATAAGTGGCCTTAGTCCAACTGATTGGACATTATCTGTAGGTATCATAATAACCATATTATTTTCTAAAAGTTGCACAATATAAAAACTTCTTTTCTCTCCTTCTAAAAGATTTTTTGATTCAATAGACTTTATAACTCCGATCCCATGAGTGGGATATACCACCAAATCACCTACTTTAAACATGGCGACCATTATACCACATTTTTACAAAAATGCAAAATTATTGCAGTCATGGTAAAATTTCATTATTATAACACTAAAGACCTGGAGATATTAAATGCACAACCAAGAAGTAGCCAGAGTTTTTTATGAAATTGCTAATTTATTAGAGATAAAAGGAGAAAATCCTTTCCGTATTAGAGCATATAGACGGGCAGCCCAAAATATAGAAAATCTAGCAGAAGATATAACTAAAGTAATCCAAACAAATAGGAAAATACCAGGAATTGGTCAAGATTTAATACAAAAAATTAAGGAGATTATCCATACAGGCACTTTGCAAATGTATGAAGAATTAAAAAAAGAAATACCGCCAGGATTACTTGACTTAGTAGCTATTCCTGGTGTAGGTCCTCGGACTGCTAAAACAATTTATGAACATTATGGCATCACCAGTTTAGATGATTTAGAAAAATTGTGTTTAGAACACAAAATTCAAAAGTTACCTGGCTTTAAGGCCAAAACAGAAGAAAACATTTTAAAAGGCATCCAATTGGTAAAAAAGGGAAGAGAAAGAAGACCATTGGGTCTTATTTTACCTGTGTCTGAAGAAATCATCAGAACTTTGAAGAAAAAATGCCATTTAGAAAGAATTGATATAGCAGGTAGTGTCCGAAGAAGGCGGGAAACAGTAAAAGATATTGATATTTTAGTTTGCTCTTCTGCACCTCAAGAGGTAATGGAAGTATTTACCAAACTGCCTATAGTGAGCGATGTTATTGCCAAAGGCAAAACTAAATCCAGTATTCGGACCCAAGATGGCTTGCAGGTTGATTTGCGGGTAGTGGAAAAGAACTGTTATGGGGCGGCTCTTTGTTACTTCACAGGGTCAAAGGCACATAATATTCGTATTCGGGAGTTGGCTATCAAAAAGGGGCTAAAAATTAACGAATATGGAATTTTTGAAGGAGACAATTATATTGGCGGTAAAGAGGAAGAAGAGGTTTTTAAAGCAGTGGGGTTGCCTTATATTCCACCTGAATTAAGGGAAGACAGAGGAGAGATTGAGGCGGGTTTACAAAATAAATTGCCAAAATTATTAGAATTAAGAGAAATTAAAGGAGATTTACATGTGCACTCAAAATATAGTGATGGGGCTGCCACTTTGTCAGAAATTGCTGAGAAGGCCAGAGAAATGGGACTACAATGGGTAGCGGTATGTGACCATTCCCAGAGTTTAAAAGTGGCAGGTGGTGTTTCTGTTGAAGATTTAAGAAGAAAAAGAAAAGAAATAGAGATTTTTAACCAGTCTAGCTCTGATATAAAATTATTGTGTGGGACAGAAGTAGATATCCTAAACGATGGTTCATTAGATTACCCTGATGAAATATTGAAGGAATTGGATTTTGTAATAGCAGCAATTCATACTGGTTTCAAACAAGATGAGGCTACTTTAACTACAAGGATGGTAAGGGCTATGGAAAATCCTTATGTCCATAGTATTGCCCATCCCACTGGCCGTATTATTAATGAAAGAGAGGGATACTCACTCAACTTAGAACAGGTTTTTGCTAAGGCTGTCCAAACCAATACATGTTTGGAAATCAACGCCTATTTTAAAAGACTTGATTTAAATGATATCCTCTCAAAAACCGCCAGAGACAAAGGAATAAAATTGACCATAGGCACAGACGCCCACATCTTAGACCAAATGGAATACTTGCGCCTAGGTGTGTTTGTTGCCAGGAGGGGATGGTTAGAAAAAGGAGATGTTTTAAACACTATGAGCTATGACCAGCTTATACATTTTTTAAAAAGAAAAAAATGATTAAGAAACTGGCTAGTTCCCTTGCGCCTTTGTTTATAGATTTCTTGTATAAAACCTGCCGAATAAAGGAGAAATTTTTGTCTTCTTTGCCTTATTCTCCCGTTATTTATGCAGGTTGGCATGGAATTCTACCTGGTATTTTCCTTCTAGGCCGCAAGAGAAAAATTGCTACTATCGTGAGTAAAAGTGAAGATGGAGAGTTGATAGTTCCAGCATTTAAAAAGTTTGGATTCACTGTATTTAGAGGTTCTAGTCATAGAGGGGGAATTCCAGCCTTAAAACAACTCGCAAATATCCTCAAACAAGGCTATGATGTAGGTTTAGCTGTAGATGGCTCTCAGGGACCATTACACAAGGTGCAAGGAGGGGTCTTATTTCTGGCCCGACATTCTGGATACCCTATTGTTCCTTTAAATGTAGTTTATAAATATAGTATAACACTTCCCAGTTGGGATAAAATGGAGATACCCATTCCTTTTTCTTCTGGAGTAGTAGTTTATGGGAAACCACTTTATGTGTCTAAATCCGCTAATAAGGATGAAATTAATAAATTGGCCTTAGAATTAGAAAAATATCTTTTTTATTTAGGAACTTTAGGAAAGGAATGGCTAAGGTAATAATTTAATACCCTATCAAATATCTCAGGTGTAGTTGAGATCCAAAATACTAACAAATTTTTTTGAAATACAGCATGTTTTTGCCCCATGCCTGAGAAGGTATATAATTCTGTTTCATTGGTATTTTTAATCTTAAAATGATGAAATGGGGATTTGGGGTTTTGCATAATTTTTTCCATCATATTTTTTGTTTGAGATTCCGCTTCCTTTTGGGTATAAGCCTCTGAGACCCATATAGTAGCATCATGCCAATTGCCTTGAGAAAAGCTGCCTCTATAATGTGCTATCCAGGCATTTTTGAGGTGGATTTCAGTTCCATGTAATTTATTTACCTCTTTTTTGGCCTGTTCACCTTTTATTATCTTCATTAGATGCAAATGAGGTAAAGTTTCTGGGAATAAAGAACCCATAGGTTTAGGCTTACGTCCACAGCTCATAGAAACAATCAGGAAGATGATTAAAAATTTCAAAAAAGGCTTTTTGTCCATATTTTACATTATACTAAACAATATCTACATCTGCAAGGAAATAACACAGGGCCACGGCAAAGTCAGGCCATAAGTAATTTAATAAAAATAAAAAATCCAAATGCCAAATGAAATCCAAATGTCTAAATGCCAAAACATTAAATCAGTGAGTAGTGAAATAGTGAGGGAACGAAATAGTCAAATGTAGTGGAATTGGGGTCAAACCTACAAAATACAGTTAAGAAAATAGAAAACGGAAAACAGAAATTCCCAGTTCCCAATTCTAACATGTAAACGTGTCAATGTGTCAACGTGTTAACGTGCATAAAGAAGGAAAGGGAAACGGGAAACAGAAAATAGAAATTCCCAATTCCCATTTCCAACGTGTTAACTTGCAACTTTTTAACTTGCCAACTTTCCAACTTGCAACTTTGTAATGCCTCAATCAAAAAGAAGACTAGAATTGACTAGAGACTAAGGACTAGGGACTAAGGACTAAGCACGTCTCATCGTGTAACCGTGCTAACGTTCCAATTTGACAGAAGGCGATTTTGCATTTTTCAATTTGCATTCTGTATTGAGCCATCCTGCCTGTCGGCAGACAGGTGCGCTTATCATTTGGATCTCCGTTAAAATTACTTTGACGAAGTCCTACCCTATAAAATACCCTGCTATGGACATATGGTAAATAAAGTGGTTTTAATATAAAAAAAATTGCTGTAAAAAAGGCAATAAAATGGCCAAGTTCAGTTTAATTATTGCCCCTATTTTAAGTATCATATTAGTCCTTTTTCTTAATCTAAAACCAGGCAACCCTCAAGTCACATATACAGCAGCAGTAGCTTTACTTATGGCCATCTGGTGGGTTACAGAAGCCATTCCTTTAGCCGTAACAGCCTTATTACCAGCGGTTTTATTTCCAATTCTGGGCATTATGAATGGGAAAGCCGTTTCTGCCTTTTATTTTAATGATGTGATACTTTTATTCATTGGTGGATTTATCGTAGCCCTAGCTATGCAGAGATGGAATTTTCATAAAAGGATTGCCTTAAAAATCATGTTATGGATGGGTATAAACCCCTGGCAGGTTGTCCTAGGATTTATGGGGGCTACAGCATTTCTATCTATGTGGATTTCAAATACCGCTGCTACCATGGTCATGGTGCCTATAGCCATGGCCATTATTGCTAAATTAGAAGAAAACATTGAAGGGAAAAAGGTTTCTCGATTTTCTAAAGGACTTTTACTAGGCATTGCCTATGCAGCCTCTATTGGGGGAATGGCCACTTTGATAGGAACCCCCCCTAATCTGGCCTTAGTAAAAATCTTTTCTATCTATTTCCCTCAAGCCCCAGAGATTTCCTTTGCCAGGTGGTTTGTGTTTGCCCTCCCTCTAGTAATAGTGTTTTTTCTATGTGCCTGGTTATTAATTTTCCTGTTATTTTGTAAAAATGTGAAGTTTCAGGTCAATTTAGACATGTTTTATAAGGAATACAAAAAACTGGGCCCTATGAAATTTGAAGAGTGGGTAGTAATGATTGACTTTATTCTTCTGGCCTTATTATGGTTTACCAGAAAGGATATTCCTATTGGGGGATTTAGGATACCTGGTTGGTCCTCTCTATTCCCTGTCCCTAAGTTTATAGACGACGGAACAGTAGCCATAGCCATGACTCTCCCCCTATTTTTTATACCTGCTAGAGACCATCAAACTATTATGGATTGGGAAACCGCATCCCAACTGCCTTGGGGCATTGTTTTGCTCTTTGGAGGTGGATTTGCCCTGGCAGCAGGTTTTAAACAATCAGGGTTATCAGCATGGTTTGGGGAGCAACTCCAAGGTCTGTCTTTCTTGCATCCTTTTTTGATTATGATAGCCATCTCTCTATTAATGATAATTTTAACTCAATTTACCTCAAATACTGCTAGTACTCAAATGATTTTGCCTATTGTAGCTTCTATGAGTATAAGTTTAAGGATAAATCCGCTGCCTTTAATGGTCCTAACCACTCTCTCTGCTTCTTGTGCATTTATGTTACCAGTATCCACTCCCCCTAATGCCATTATCTTTGGCACTAATGCTATTAAAGTATTTGATATGGCCAAAACAGGAACTATCTTAAATCTCTTAGGAGCTATGTTGATTATTGCTTATATTACTATATTTGGAACATTTTAAAAAATTGCCCTGAAGGTTGTGGCAAAGCAATTTTAATGGAGATTCAAATAATGAATAAAGCACAAACCAACCATGGCTTTAAGTTTTTACCTGTTTCACTTTTGCACCTGAAACTTTGGATTTTCACACTCTCTCTTACCCTCCTATTCCTCTTTCCATAGTGGGAGAATATTTAACCACTTTAATATAATTCTCAATCCCTCTTACAATCCCTTCTGCAAGGCGTTGAAGATATCTTTCACGGCAGAAGCGTCTGCCTTCTCTAAGGTGGTCAATAAAACCTGTTTCTATTAACACCGCAGGCATATCTGTGCCAATAAGGACATAGAAAGGTGCTTGCTTTACACCCAAATCTCTCACGGGGTTATATCTTTTACCCCTTAAGTATTGGATTAAACTTTTCTGAATTTCTGCTGCCAAATAAGCAGATTCCTTTATCTTGGCCTTGGCTAATAAATCAAGCAAGACATCGTTTAGCTCTCCTCTACCTTTGTTAAGAGAGGCATTTTCACGCGCTGCTACCGCCAAAGCATATTGGTCATCTGTCAACCCTACAAAATAAGTTTCTATTCCATGTAAGCGATGACTGGGGCAGGCATTACAATGCAGAGAAATAAACAAATCTGCCTTGTGTCTATTGGCTATGGCTGCCCTTCTCTCTAAAGAAACAAATTTGTCTCTATAACGGGTAAGAATTACTTTACATCCCAAATCAGTTTCTAACCTCTTTTTTAACAAATAGGCCAGTTTTAGAGTGATATCCTTCTCCTTTAAGCCTTTATATCCAATAGCACCTGGGTCTCGTCCTCCATGACCAGGGTCAATAACTACTTTTTTAATCTTTAACCCTAAAATAGAAGGCAAGATGGCTGAAGAACCTTCAGAAGCAGTAGCAGAAAAAGCGTTCAAAATAAGCCTATTTCCCTGAAAATTAATTTTGTAAGGTATTCTAGAAATTTTAAGTGATAAAACTATCCTTACGGTTTGTTTATTAAACTGAGCTACCCGCAATTGAGACACAAAAGGGTGTTTGATGTTTGCTTTTTTCATAAACCCTTTAGGCAAATAAGCCGGCCACAAATCTATAACCAATCTAGGACTTAATTTTTTAAAACCAGGTAATATAAAGTCCTTAAAATGTGGCTTACCTTGGGTGTTAATGATAATTTTTAATCCTTGCGGGGGTGGATAACTTACTTTTACTCCTAAAATGCAAGTCTTTTTTTTTCTTTTCAAGGGTTTAGGAGAATGAATAAACAAAGTTAAATTGTTTTTCCATTTTTTAGTGTTATAAGCTAATTTCTTGGTAAGCTGAATCGCCACCCGCACTGTTTTTCTATTAAATTGAGAGATTTTTATTTTTTTAACCTGAGGATGTCTCACAGAAATGGTCTTTCTCACTTGTGGTAAATAAGCAGGCCAGATATCAACTACTATGTATTTCTCTGATTTTCTGGAAGAAAGAATAAAAGATTTATAGAAAAATTTTCCCGTAGTATTTAATTTTATCTTTATCCCTGTGGGTAAAGAATAAACCCTTATTTTTTTAATGGCAACCTTGGGTAAAGTTCGGGAATAGACATTAGGAATGCATATCCCATAGAAAAAGAAGAAAAACAAACTAACAGTGCCTAGAAACCGCTGCATGTCAACTAATTTATCATATTTTTAAATTTATGTAAAATCGTTAAGGCCTGTAAAGGGGTAATCCGGTTAGGGTCTAATTTCCTTAACCGATCCACAATTTTTTGATGTCCTGGGGTAAACAAAAAAGGTTGGAGGTATTTTTGGGCCCGTTCTTCATCCACTCGTTCCTGTTCTTTATTTTCTAACATATGAAGGATTTTAAATGCCCTCTCAATTACCTTAGGGGGTAATCCGGCCAATCTAGCTACTTCAATGCCATAACTCCTACTACTTCCCCCAGGAAGGAGTTTGTATAAGAAAATAATCTTTCCTTCCCATTCTCTGACTACCACATTATAATTGCGTATCTTTGGCTTTATTTGAGCAAGTTCAGTCAATTCATGATAATGGGTGGCAAATAGGCTCTTAACCCCCTTTCCTCCCAAATCATGGAGGTACTCTACTACCGCCCAAGCAATACTCATGCCATCAAAGGTGCTGGTTCCACGGCCTATTTCATCTAAAATCACCAGACTTTTAGGGGTTGCCTGATGTAAAATGCGGGCGGTTTCTTCCATCTCTATCATAAAGGTGCTCCTTCCTTCAGGAAGGGCATCAGAGGCTCCAACCCTGGTAAAAAGCTTATCTACAATACCAATTCTTGCTTCTTTGGCTGGCACAAAGCTCCCTATCTGGGCCATAAGCACTATAATAGCTATCTGTCTAATAAGAGTAGATTTTCCTGCCATATTAGGACCAGTGATAATCAAAATACGTTCTTTTTCGTTTAAACAAATATCATTAGGCACAAATGGGGTATCCTTTATTTGCTCTACAACAGGATGGCGACCTTCTTTAATAAAAATCTCATCTTTTTCCTCTATCTTAGGACACACATAATTATTTTGCACTGCTACCTCGGCTAAAGCAGACATCACATCTATCTCTGCTAATTGAGCTGCTACTTTTAATAGCCTATTACTGGCCTTAGCCACCCTTTCTCTTATTTCTATAAATAATTGGTATTCTAAGGCATTTCTTTTCTCCTCTGCCCCTAAAAGAAAGTTTTCATACTCTTTTAAAGCAGGGGTAACAAACCGCTCTGCATTCACCAAAGTTTGTTTCCGAATATAATCTTCAGGCACCTGTTTTAACTGGGACTTAGTTATTTCTATATAATAGCCAAATATCTTATTATACCCTACTTTAAGGTTAGAAATCCCTGTGCGTTCCCTTTCTTTTTTCTCTAGGTTGGCAATCCAGGACTTGGCCTCTTTAGTCTGTTTGCTCAAGTTATCTAAACCCTCATGATACCCCGTCTTAATCAACCCTCCTTCTTTTAAAGAAAGAGGGGGTTCATCTACAATCCCCTCACTGATTAACTGGGTAATATCCTCCAAACTGTCTAATTGCTCTCCTTTTTGCTGATGAAGCATGGAAGGGCTAGAAAGTAATAACTGTTTTACTTCTGGCAACATTTGTAAAGAATTTTTTAAGGCCACTAAATCACGGGCATGTGCCCTGCCTAAAACAATGCGGCTATTAATTCTTTCTAAGTCTCCTATTTTATCCAATTTTTCCCTTATAGCCTTACGTAATAGACCAGTTTGCACAAAGGCATCTACCTGAGTTAAACGGTTTTTAATAGCCTTTACATCTTTCAGGGGGCGTAGAAGCATGTTTCTCAATAAGCGTCCACCCATAGGAGTAAGGGTTTTATTGAGGATATTAAAAAGTGTCCATTGTTTATCTCCCTGCCAACGTCTAAAGACCTCCAGATGGGTAAAAGTCACACTGTCTAACACCATAAACTCATCTAAAGTATAAGTTTGCAAGCGGGTAATATGGGGTAAAATAGTCTTTTGCCCTTGTTCTGCATAATGAAGAATCCAGGCAGCAGATATAGCAGCTGCAGGCCAATCCTTTAAACCCAACACACCTAAAGAAGGAATATCAAAATGGGACTTCAGTATCTCTTGGGCCTGCTCTAAATCTAAGATAGCTTCATCAGGTTGAGAGGCTAAAACAATGTGTTTGGGATTAAAATGTAAAGAAAGGCTTTTTGGTGCCAGTAGTTCACTGGGTTCTAATCGATTTAACTCTTCTTTTAACATATCTAAACTGCTAAATTGTGTAGCCTTAAAATCACCAGTAGAGATATCCAGATAGGCCAAGCCATAACCCCCACCCCAGGAGCATATAGCAGCTAAGTAGTTATTTTTGCTGGTTTCTAGATATTCTGGTTCCAAAATCATACCAGGGGTAATCACCTGAACTACCTCTCGTCGCACAATCCCTCTTGCTTGCTTAGGGTCTTCTACCTGCTCACAGATAGCTACCTTATAACCTTGCTTAATCAGTTTAGGCAGGTAAGAAGAAAGGGCATGATAGGGGATGCCACACATAGGAACAGGTTCTGGCACATCTTTTTGTCTGGAAGTTAAAGCAATTTCTAATATCTTGGAACCAATCTCTGCATCCTCAAAAAACATCTCATAAAAATCACCCATGCGAAAAAACAAAATAGCATCAGGATACTGCTGCTTGATTTCTAGATATTGACGCATAGCCGGTGTTAGGGTTTTATTTTTCATTTCCCTCACTAAATACTTCCGCGGAAAAAATATAAATCTCTGCCCCTGAACGCCAACACCCTGGAGGGAGACCTGCCTTAAGACAAGTATTATCTAAAAATTTATATCTATCCCAACCATATTCAGTAGCTACTTGAGGCAAAAGCACACCTCTATGAAATCCCTTTATAAGATAAATACCATGTTTCCCTACCTCTATTTGCTCTACATTAGTAATACGTTCTAAAGGGGATAACACCGATATTTCAATTTCAATTTGGGGTAATTCTTCTGCACTTAGGGGAGGGAATCTGGGGTCTCTAAAGGCAGCTTCTATAGCCATTTCTTGAATGGTAATATAAAGAGGCCTCTCTCCAATCAGAGAGCCAATACATCCCCGCAATTGTCCTCCTTTATGTAAGGTAACAAAGGCACCACAAGGACGAGATAAAACAGGGTCATCTACTGTATTTTGAGGTAAAGGACGGTGGTCTAAGGCTGCCTTAATAGTATCTCTGGCTAATTTTAATAAAAAACGCCTTTGTTCATCACTAAGCTTCATTTTAACTCTCTCCTAATTCTTTTTCTCTTACCTTAAAAACCACTTGTTTTTGGAGTTTTTGTAACGCAGGACCTAACTCTACCAAATATATTGCAGGGTTTTCTAATCTTTTATAACTCTCATCCAAGGCAGCAAATTCTGTTTGGAATCTATCTCTGATCTTTGTTAATGGTTCGCTGTGGAACAATCGTTTTCCTTCTTTCATCACTGGTGTAAGAAGAGGTTCGCCATCAAGCTTTTCTGTGCGAAGGGCAATTATGTCCTTTTGTAAATTATTTTTCTCTTTTAATCTAAATACCTGTTTTTGCCCTACCAGTGTTTTTTTCCCCATGCTCAATTTTAACACTGGCCTCCCATCATACTCAACCAATTTATAAGCAATGTCTGTATAAGGAGCATCTGCAGAAACACCCATTTTGGTTCCCACTCCAAAGGCATCTATTTCTGCGCCTTGTTCCAGAACTTTAGCTATCTTATATTCATCAAATCCGCCACTGGCAAAAATCATAACATTATTAAGACCTGCTTCTTTAAAGACCTGTCTTACTTCTTTACTTAAAGGAGCCATATCTCCACTGTCTAATCTTACCCCTTTTAATTTTTTGCCTTGATAAAGAAGCTCCTTTCCTATAATGGCTGCCTTATGGGCACCAATAATGGTATCATAAGTGTCTATCAATAGCACTGTATTTTGGGGAAATATTTTGCTAAACGCCCTAAAGGCATCTATCTCCTTTTTAAAACTGGTAATAAAAGAATGAGCCATGGTGCCAAAAACAGGAATATTATACAATTTTCCTGCCAATACATTACTAGTCCCACCAAACCCCACAATATAACTTGCTCTAGCCACCTTTAATCCTGCATCCACTCCTTGGGTGCGCCTTAGAGAAAAGTCTACCAATTTTCTCCCTCTAGCAGCATATACACATCTACTGGCCTTGGTGGCAATGGTTGTCTGAAAGTTAATGACATTTATCACAAAAGGTTCCACCAATTGAGCCTCAATAATGGGAGCAGTGATTTCTAAAATAGGCTCATCTTTAAAAAATATCCTTCCTTCTGGAATGGCAAAGACATCTCCTGTAAACCTCAAAGTGCTTAAATAATGCAAAAAATCTTTAGGAAAAATGCCTAAGTTGTCCAGATAATCCAGGTCTTTCTGATTAAAATGAAAAGATTCTAAAAAACACAATACATCTTCTAAACCAGCACTGACAAAATAACCCCGATGCGGAGGATATTCCCGAATAAATAAACTAAAAGTAGCCGGGGCAAACATCTGATATTTATAGTAACAAGTGGCCATAGTAAGCTCATAAAGGTCAGTTAATAGAGCTTTATTATTGATTTCCCTGTCCATTGTTTTCATTTAATTTTTAAAATACCTAATATCCGCTCCTCTTTCAAGGGACTTAGAACCCCCAAATCCGTAATAACTGTTCGGCAGACAGATTAGGGAAAACTTCGCTCACCTGCCATTATGCCACTTTTGTCAAATGTGGAGACCAAACCCTGATTTTTTGTATACAATCATCGATTTAAAGTTGATCTGAAATATGGATTCAAATCAATCGATTTGCCTCCTCTTGCATATTGCACATAATTTTCATCTGTATTGATAGAAACTACCTTTATTCCTTCGTGATGATAATCCTGATATGTATCGGGGTCTCTATATATTTCTTTAATAATTTCGATTGGAATAAGAAAATATGTTTCTTCATCACCGCAAATCCACAATTCAAAATCTGCTGTTAGCGTGTTGGGATTAATATTGAATTTGTATTTTGAAGGCGAACGTCGGTTAGTGGAGCAAAAGCGAACGTGGACAATATCTTGTCCCACTCTTATTTTCGCTCTGCCTGAAGGATACCAAGTCTGCGATCCAGCTATCCTCTTATAAACTGCCTTTTTTATATCTTCTTTCATTTCATTAATCCTTTTGTATAACGACCAGGCTCACCTGCCGCTATGGGCCAGCGGAATGGCGGTCAGGTGGACCCTTTTGTTAACCTCTAATTATTTCATTTAATCCCTCTATAATTAACTCAAGTCCCTCAGGAGAAATACTTGCAATTTTTCCCCTAATCCTTTTGATAGATAATGTTCGAATTTGACTTATTTTGACCCACGATTTTTTAGGGAGTTTTGTCTCTGAAAGTTCAAAGGTTAAAGGAAATCCTGCTCTTTGAGGTTGATTTGTAATTGCCATAGCTATCACGGTACCGGATCTTTCATTAAAAATATCATGACTCAAAATAAGAACAGGGCGAAAACCGCCCTGTTCACTCCCTATTACAGGATTTAAATCAGCCCAGCAAATGTCTCCCCTTAATATCTTGGCCATTCTTCTATCTCCAGTGAAAATCCCTCTTCTGCCATATTTTCCTCAAATTCAGGGTCAAGTTTAGCACACTCCTTAGCTAATCGAGTCCTTTTTAACCGCTCTAATTTTTCCTTAACAGCTTCTTGAATAGCTTTACTTCTATTTGGAAATAAATTTGATTTTACCAATAAATCAATTTCCTTAACCAGCTCATTATCAATTGTAATTGCAATTTTTGAAACTGGCATTTTCATCACCTCCCAGTATGATAATATATCATACTGTATTTTATTTCAAGAATTATTTTGTTTTTTGTGGCTAACGACCAGGGTCACTTGCCGTCGTGGATTTTAGAAATCCTTGTGGTTCTTATAGCAATCTTTTATAGAAAAAATATTATCTATAAAAATTTTCAATTTGACATATTATTTTTTCTTATTTATATTTAGCCAACAATTTTCATAAAGGAGGAAAAAATGAGGGAAGCATTTAAAAAGTGGACACTGTTTTGGATAGTAATGGTGTGCGTGCTTTTTGGGAAAGTAGATTATTTAGAGGCAAATTTTACCAAATACAAAAATGGAACCAGTGTTTGGGATGGGAAAATTAAGTTTGGAGGAAGGATTAGATTTAGACAGGAGATAAAAGACGGCTATTATATTCCCAATGGACAAAAGAAGGTGCATGATGACCTCTCCCTCTTACAAACCAGAATTTATGTGGAATTTATGCCCACAGAAGAAATAGGATTTCATCTAATGTTTGAAGATGCACGGGATTTTACAGAACCTCACCCTTACAAACCACTTGTTCCTTACGCCTATGACACTGCCTTTGATGTGCAACAGGCGTATGTCTTTTATCAGCCTAAAAATAGCTCATTTTCTTTCTGGGCAGGAAGAAGAGAAGTATTCTATTTAAAACACAGACTCATTGGGACTACCATTGGCTGGGGAAATAAAGTCATTACGTATGACGGAGCCATGGTAACCTTTGAGGATAAAAAATTTAAGTTGGACCTTGCCTATTTAAACTGGGTAAGACCTCAGCACACAGGCAGGTTATTTGAGCATACCTGGTTTGGTGAACCTGCCAACACCCTTGTAGGCTGGCTTACTTTAAAAGATTTATTTTCAGGAGCTAGTCTTGATATATACACCATTTATGACGACCGCAGAAATGGAGAAGATATTTACACCATAGGCCTTAGAGCCTATGGAAAGATAGGAAGTTCTATTGGTTATGATATAAATGGCAGCCTTCAGCTGGGAGATGCATTGGTAGGGAGTGAATTCCAAGACAGAATAGCAGGGGCCTTTTATTTAGACACATGGTATGCCTTTGATATGCCATGGAAACCCACTATAGGTCTGGAATACTTTATGGCCACTGGGGATAGCCATCCGGGTAATGGAGACTATCATACCTTTGACCAGCTCTATGCTACTCCTCATTATTCATACGGATATATGGATTTGATGGGTTGGCAGAATATGCATGACCTTAATCTTAAGACCTGGATAAAACCGGTTAAGGGTTTAAAATGTGGGGCTGCATTTCATACCTTTTGGTTATTTGCCAATGAGGACAACTGGTATAATGCCTATAAAAAAGTTCAGAGGTTTGGCCAAGAGGATGCAAGTCACTATATAGGAAACGAGCTTGATTTTATCTTCTTTTATGACTTTGCAAAATATTTTACTTTAGTAGGTACATATTCGCATTTCTTTGCCGGAAAATTTGTAGCCCAAACAGGCCAGAGTAGTGATGCTGACTTTTTCTCCATGGAAATACGCTTTGAATTTTAAAATGGCCGGATCAGGGAGCCGGTGCTTCCCACGGGCTGCAAACCCGTTGAGGATGCCTAAAAAGCATCCTGTTCGGTTCAACTCCGAAATCCGGCCTCCAAATGACAATGTTTAAACAGATTAAACAGAAACTATTGAAAAAAAGGGCTTCTCCTCAAACAAAGGGGTTAATTTTAGTGGAAGATGTGGCTACGGCTATGGCCATAGAGAAACTTTTGCAAGGGCATGGTTTTAGTGTTAAAGGAGTTGCTCCGCCGCCCCATTTGCGTAAGGGGTGTGATTTGGCAGTAGAGTTTGATTTAGTAGAACAAATGGCCATTGAGAGGATTTTAAATAAAACTAATGTTTCCTATGAAATTTCTCCTTTAAACACTAATGAACCCCCTTTAGAAATTACCAAAATAAAAGAAATAAATGGCTATATTTTAGTGCGAGCTGCAAATATGAAAGTTACTTTTGATAAAAACACAGCTATGATTGTCAATGTTTCAGGGGGTGGGTGCCCTGATGTCCCATTTTTGGCCCAAAATCTTATGGGTAAACGGTTAGAAGAGGCAATGGTGGTTATGGAAAAAGGCCATTCCCTCTGTGCCTATATGTTAAAGAGGGCAATTGAAAAAGGCCTTGAGTTATTAAATGAAAATCACTAAGAGTTATGCTGGTCATTGGCACTATTCCCATTGAACTAAAAGAAGTTGTTACTGGGTCAGTAATTTTTAAAGAGGGAAAGCTGTGTGCTGGCCCGGTTTCTCTAGAACCAAACCTGGGCACCTCTGCCCTTCTGGCTGCTTCTTATATGACCCTTTCTGCCTTAAAACAGGCCCCACCCCAGGCCATTCTTATTGGTGATAAGGGTGAAGGTAAGGGCACAAAGAAGCTCTTTGCCTGGTTAAAGAAAAACGATTTAAACAAACAAACCGTTATTTGCGGTCATTACATGATGCCTTATGTGGAGGAATTTAAACAGATATTTCCCAAACTTTCCCAGGCTGCTCAATATATAGTAGCTGATGCAGGCATGATGTATCTAGCCAAGGGTTCCGGTTTGGCAAGGAAAGTGGATGTATTTACACCAGATGCAGGAGAGTTGGCCTTTTTGGCAGATAAAAATGCCACTCATCCTGCCTATGTCAAACGGATTTTGTTTGAGATGGATACAGATAATATGGAAGACTTAATAAAAGAAGCCTATGTTGCAAAAAATCTTCCTGAATTTGCACTTGTGAAGGGAAGAGAAGATTTGATTGTCAAAAATGGAAAAATTATTACTTCTGTCTCTTCACCCATGGTTGAGGCTATGGAGGCTATTGGTGGTACAGGTGATGCCTTGGTAGGAATCCTATCCGCTCTTATTACAGCAGGCTTTTCTCTGGATAAAGCGTCTATTTTGGCAGCCAAGATTAACCGCATCGCTGGAAATTTAGCTCAACCTACACCAGCAACAACTATTTCAGAAATTATAAAATTTATTCCAAAGGCCATAAAGGAGGTGATAAAATGAGATGGACAGCGGCAAAAGTAGGATTTCTTGTTGGTCTTGGGGCAGCTATAGGACAGGCATTTTTTAAAATCATTCCTCCTCCAGCCTATGGAGTTTGTATTGCCTGTCATGTGCGAGATTTGGACAATTGGATTATTTTAAAAATTTATCCTAGTTTTTATAGTGGTAAATTCATTGGTGGGCCTGTTTCTGCCCATTTCCCACTGTTGACTATTGTGGGTGTGGTTATTGGTGCCTTCTTGGCAGCAAAAGTCAACAAAGAATTTCAGTGGAGGACTATGCGGGTGTGGTGGCAAAGGCCTCATGTAGAATTTGTCTGGGGTATGTTAGTTTGTATAGGTGCGTTAATGATGGGAGGATGTCCAATTCGCACTACTTTAAAAGCTGCCTATTTAGACCTTACCGCCATGTCTGGATTGTTTTCTATCTTTTTAGGCGTCTTTTTAGGCTGTAAGGTAATCAAACACTTGGTAAAACTTGGAGGGTAAAATGCCTGTAATTTATAGTTTATTTCTGGGCTTTCTATTGGGTTATTTAGGTCAACGCGCACGGCTTTGTTTTATTGGGGGAATGCGGGATTATGTGCTGGTCAAAGATACCTATTTAATTAAAGGCCTGTTTGGCTTTTTTATAGGGGCATTTTTAGGCTTTATTCTATTCCATTATATCATTCCTTGTGCCACTTTAAAGACCTTTCCTTGGTTTATAAATGGTGCTGGGGTATTTTTGAAAAAATGGAAGACTATGGGCATTCAGGCTACACCTAATCCTGCCTTACCGGTGCCAGGAGATCCCATTACTTGGTCGCCTATAGTGATTTACCACTTATTCCTGGCTCTTGTTGGAGGTGCAATGGTGGGATTTTTTTCAGTGTTAGCAGGAGGTTGTCCTTTCAGACAGCATGTTATGGCCGCTGAAGGTAGCCGCAGTGCCTTAAGTTATATTGTAGGTTTTGCTATAGGTGCCGTTATTTTTCACAAACTGTTAGTGCCCATAATCAAGGTGCTGCTTAAATAGGGGGTTAAGATGGGGAAAAGATATACACTTGATGTTTGTGGAGAAGTGTGTCCCATGCCAGTGATCAAAACCAAGGCCATGTTGGATAAAATGGGACCAGGTGAGGTATTAGAGGTAATTGTTGATTATGCTCCTTCTAAAGAAAATGTTAAGCGCTTGGCCCAATCACAGGGGTGCAAAGTGAAAATAGAAGAAGGAGAAAAAATAAAGATTATTATTGAGAAATAATTCCCTTAATAACGCTCTCCCTTAAGTTTTTTAAGTATCTGTTCTGCAAATTCCCATGCTTCTTGCTTATTCATCATAGTTCTGTAAGGGGGTGTGGAATAATTCCTATGAAGTATTTGGTTATAAAAGTGCATAAGCTTCTCAGTATCCTCAGGAGTGAGCTTAGATGGATTGATTTCCCCATGCATAATGCCAGCATGGATAGGTGGAGTTTTAAATCTATTTATAATAGGCAAAATATAATTCCATCCTCCATGAACCCGGCCTTTTACGAAAACCCCTTTGGTATCCAAACATACTACAAAGATAGCTGTTTTTCTCTGTTCCAGGATTTGGAAATAGGTATCTATGTATTTATCAAATTGGGGCAAAGTCTTTCCCTCATAGATAGCTGAACCCAAAATTACCAGCTCAAAATCATCTGGAGATGGAGCATATTTTATATCACATACTTGACTACCAAATGGAAGCCTTTCTGCTATCCACTGACCAATGGTCATGGTAGAACCATATTTTGTTCCGCAAGCAATTAGTGTCTTCATGCCCTTTCTCCTGGTTTAATTCCTTTCTCTTTGACTACTAAGGCAAAATAATCAATCAGTGCCTGACAAATATTTACTTGCCAGAATTCACCTGCCAGGGTGAGTTCCATCCAGCCACTGTCCATTTTGATCAGACCAACCCTTTCCCACTGTTGAAGCAATGGGGAAAATATATCCTCTAAGTCAAAACCATACAATTTCCCAATACCTCTTAGGTTACAACTACGTAAGGATTCCATATCTCCTACAATATCTCTGAAAAGATTACTATAATCAGACCATTTCATGCCCATAGAAATAGGTTTTTCTCCTCTTTCCACTCTTTGATAATAACTTCTCAATTTGTTATCTTGATAGAAAAAATACCCCTTAAGCCAACCGCCAGCTCCAGCACCAAATGGTATACACACCCTGCCCTTTCTAGCCAATATATTATAGATATTTCTTTCTCTGGTAGTCTTTCCCCAGTGGCAAATAGAAAGTCTGTTATACCTAGCTTGATTCAATAACTCCACCCCTCTGGCAAACATATCTGCCTGTTTATGGACATCTGCTGGTGGTGGGATAATGCCTTGCTTTGCCGCCTGCTCTAATCTTCCTCCAGGATATATGTTGAGCTGATATAAATCTACCCCATCCAGTCCTAATTTTATGTATTGTGTTACATCCTGTTCCCATATTTCCATAGTTTGATAAGGAAGACCGTAAATCAAATCTATAACTATTACGGCTTGATCCAAACTATGAAGATAATTAAGCCTTTCTATCAGCCTTTCCTTTGGGTCTATACGCCCCATCTTTTTTCGAACAAGGGTATCAAAGCTCTGAATGCCTATAGAAAAGCGGTTAACACCATTTTCTAAACAGGCAATAACCTTTTCATCTGAAAAATGGTATAATCTTCCTTCAACAGTAATCTCACAATCATTGGCCAGTGGTAGAGTGTTATAAATGGCCTTTAAGACCCTTGAGAGACTTTTGGCACTGAGGGCAGTAGGAGTGCCTCCCCCGAGGTAAATAGCATGGAAAGGGTGGTATTTGATAAATGGGGCATGAGCTACCATCTCCAATTCTTTTATGATACAGTCTATATAATACTTTTCTTCCTCAATTCTATAAGGATACTGATAAAAACCACAGAAAAGACAATGGGTTTCACAAAATGGGATATGAAAATAAGCTATTCTTTTTTGTTTCTTTCCCTTTCTAGCTAAAGAGTCATTCCATACTCTTTGAATCATTTGGGAATCAATAGGTTCTCCCTTAACACCCGGATGCACTCTTACCTTCTTATCAAAGGCAGCATGTAAAGGGTCATTATTTTCATTAGCCAAGAATCTCTGTAATTCCTTTGTTGTCATTTCACTTATTATACCAAAACAAGGGCTTAAGGCAAAAAATAGAACATTTGAAACCAATTTTGTCCTTCTGTTAAGGACAAAATTAAACCATCCTACTTTCTTTTGCCTTATTTTCAGTTTTTTAATGGCATAGGAAGCTATGTAAAAATTGAATTTTTTAACAGCTTGGGAAAATTTGTTGACATATAGGGTAGATTTTGATATGAAGAGAACATGTACGGTTAAAGGTCAGGGTAAATATGAATCAAAAGTGTTATACATATCAAAATACCAAGGTTTCTAATATGAAAATATCTTATTCTTACTCACCTGAGATTTATGTTTTTAAGGATAAAATCAAACTCATCACTATTAGTCCTTTGCAATCAGTGGATGTATACCCAGGAACAATTACAGAAGGTTTCTCACTATTTTCTAAAAAGTTAAAAATGAATGCCCTAAAAACTGTTTTCTAAGAATATCGAAAAATATGTTGCGGTAGATGTGGTTCTTGATAAATTGGAAAAGATAATAGGCGTTCACCTAAAGGGAAATGGAATGAATAGAATTGCGATCTTAATTGTTTCACAAATGCTCACCTTATTGTTTTTTTCAATTTCTCAACCTATTTATGCAGCGGAACTATACGAATCTGATAAGGATCTTGCAGGAATTGCGGAGATTAATCCTACTATTTATCAGCAAATGATTGATGCTGGGGCGAAAACGCTAATTGTGAGAGGACATAAACCTTTCATTGTATATTGGCTTCCTGATGGGTTTGACGAACTTCCAAACCGCCGAATTCTTGTTATTATGCATGGAACAAACGGTAATGCTTATCGGCATATGTCGAATTTCCTGAATACTGCAAGGAAGTATCGCTTCGGGATTCTCTCGGTCCAATGGGGGTGGCCAACTGGAAAACAGACTCTGAAACGCAAAATCAAATACAAATACATTAGGAATGCTAGGGATACCTATCGCTTAATTTCAGAGGGACTTTCCTATATTGATGGAATACATAGGATTTCACCCGGTGAATGTGCTTGGCTGGGGTTCAGTCGCTCAAGCACTCAGTGCGCTGTTTTTGCACATTTGGACAAAAACGAAGGGAATAAATATTTTGCCCTTTTCATAGCTACATCAGGAGGCATTGGAAAAAACCTACCCATTATGCGTGAATTGCTTTCCGGAAAGCATGGTGACAAACCTCTTGCAGGCCTGCACTTTTATCTGTGGGGAGGTAAGCGAGACCGCAGACATGGTGAAAATGAAATGCGCCAATCGCAAACCATTATCGAACAACTTGGAGGCATTGTTGATATCCTGCGAATAGGAAAAGAAGGACATGGCGGCTTCAATCACAATCTCCAATATCAAGAGGAGGCGTGGGCCCTATGGAATTCTCTTTGTTACGGAAAAAATGAGAAATGAAGGCGAATAGTCTATGATGATTCTCTTTTCGGAATTTACTTCTTTCCTGCTTGAAATGGTGTTTTAGAAAGAGTAAGCTCAAAATCTATGTTTAAAATACTTCCCTTCATTATTGCTAGGGGTCTTTTTGCCTTCCTCTACTGGATGATATTTGCCTATTTACCTATTTTTTTAAAATCCTATGGGATTAAAGACGCCCAAATTGGCTTAATTATTGGCTCTTACTCCTTTGCTGCTCTATCACTAATGATTCCCATAGGACTATTTTCTGACCGTCTGTCTTCTAAAAAATTACTTTTATTTTGCTCTTCTCTTTTCACTTTCCACTTTTTGTCATTGACTATAGCCAAAACATTTCTTCCTATTTTAATAACCGTTATCTTAGGTGGATTTGGAGCAGGAGGATTAATTATTATCCTTCCTACGCTATTTTTAAAGTATGTAGGCAGTAAAGGAAAGGAAATTGCCTATTTTCAAGCGTCAGCTTGTTTGGGATATGCGCTAGGACCTCTTTGCGGTGGAATTTTGTTAGAATATTTCCCCATAAACTCCTTATTTTATCTGGCAATATTAGTAGGAATTATTTTTATAATGGATATAACGCTTTTGCCAGACATGCCCCCTACTGTTTTTTTATTCAAAGATTACTATCAAGACCTAAAAAATCCCTTTATTTGGGTATTAATGGTCACTGTTTTAATCATGGGTCTGCATTTTGGCATAGAGAGAGTCAATCTTTCTCTTTATATGAAGATGAAATTGCAGGTAGAATCATTTTATATAGGTTTCTTTTTCACAATCATTGGCATTTGGATGGCTATCATCTCACCTCCCCTGGGGTATTTAAAGGGGATTAAAAATAAAGCCTTTTCTTGGCTAGGCATCTCTTTACTTCTTTCTGGATTGTTTCAGGGTATAACCGGATTGACTGCCACATTTAAATCTTTTGTTTTGGTTCGTTTAATACACACCACCGGAGACAGTTTAATGCTTTTAGAAGTAAGTCTTCTTACTACCTTACTTTTTCCCTCCCAGCGTCTTGGAGGACATTCGGGACTTCTTTTCACTATCCGGGCAGGAGCAACTTTTTTGGGTGCTACTATTGCTGGGATTATTAACCAGAATTTTGGATATGCCTTACCATTTATTATAAGTGGTTGTTTATCTATCTTATGGGCGTTTTTCTTAATACTTAAAATGGGCCGCAAAGAAAGTTATAATAGTAGAAGTCAATATTAATATTTTTTCAAAATAAAATTTTTCTTATTGACAAATCATTTCAAAAAGGCAATATTAACTTGTTAAAAAATTATTAAAAAAGGAGGTAAAAGGGAATGAAAAAGTTTTTGATTTGTTTAATGGTAGGGTTATTTTTAGTAACTTCGGTAGGAATAGGATGCAAAAAGAAAGAGGAAGCAAAAGCACCTGAAACGAAAGTGACTGAAGAGGCTCCGGCACCAGCAGAACACAAGGCTCCGGCAGAAACCAAGGCAGAAGAAGAAACTAAACAGGCTGAAGAATCACAAGAGCAAAAGACTCCAACAGAACATCCTCAAGAATCAGAGACACAACCAGCACATCATTAAATGTCTACCTTAAGGGACTTACCTGAGTCCCTTAAGGTACAGGACTTTCTTCCAATAGTCATCCTCAAAAATCCATCGCGGATCTTGGGTAGATAGGCTCATTTGCCTATTTTGTGATACTGATATAAAATGCTGTTTCTAAATGTGGAAAGGAAAGTTATATTTTAAAAAAATAAGAGATATTTTTTTCCCTCTTGTTTGTGCTGGCTGTGGTAAACAAATAAATACAAATTCCCTCTTTTGTGTAGAATGTCAGGAATCTATCCAAGTTATCACCTTACCTTTCTGTCAAATCTGTGGCCGCCCTTTTCCCCTCAAATATACCTCTACCCATGTCTGTGGTGGATGTCTTAAAAACCCACCATTTTTTAAAGCTGCCCGTTCAGTTTTTATTTATACTGAACCCATAAAGAGAAGCATTATCCAATTTAAATTTAAAGGTAATACCGCTTTGGCCAATGATTTAGCTAAAATGCTCCTTTTTCATTTACAGGATTTCTTAGGACAAATTAAACCAGAAACAGTAATTCCAGTCCCCTTGCATCTTAAACGACTAAGGGAAAGAGGGTATAATCAATGTGTGCTTTTGGCCCAAATAATTGCTAAATATCTAAAAATTCCTTGTGAAAAAATGGTGTTAAAAAAGGTAAAACCTACCCTTCCCCAAGTGGGACTTTCGCAGGCACAAAGGCATAAAAATGTAAAAGGGAGCTTTGCTGTCATTCATCCCCAATTGGTAAAGGGAAAGAGGATTCTTTTAATAGATGATGTCTTTACTACAGGCAGTACGGTTAATGAATGTGCAAAAGTCTTACATAAAGCAGGGGCCAGTGGGGTTTGGGTAGCTACTTTGTCCAGGACAACCGATGTTAGTTAAGATAGGAATTATTCAATTGGATATTCATTTAGGAGAGATAAATAGAAATGTAAATTATGCCCTTTCTAATATCCAAAATATGGTGGAAAAAGGGGTGAGGCTAATTGTGTTGCCTGAATTATGGACGAGCGGTTTTGATTATAAACACTTAGAGAAAATAGCGGAAACTACACCTAAAATCTTACAGGAAGTTCAACAAATAATAACTGCTAATACCTTAGTAATAGGAACATTGCCGGAAATTAAAAAAGGGAAACTTTATAATACAGCTTTTTTGATAGATAAAACTGGATTATTAGATTTTTATCAAAAATCCCATTTATTCACTCCTAGCGGTGAAGATAAACATTTTACTCCTGGTAAGAAGGCAGTAGTTGTCACCACCCACTTGAGCAAAATTGGAGTGCTTATTTGTTATGATTTGCGTTTTCCTGAAATAGCTCGCTGTTTAACATTAAAAGGTGCGGAAATATTGGCCATAAGTGCAGCCTGGCCTTTAGAAAGGATAGAGCATTGGCGGATTTTATTGCGGGCTAGGGCTATAGAAAATCAGCTATTTGTTATTGCTGCCAATGCTTCAGGGACTCAGAATAAAATAAAAATGGGAGGACACTCAGCGGTGATATCTCCAGATGGCACCTGTTTAATAGAGGCAGATGATTCTGAAACCATCTTAATTACAGAAATAGATTTAAAAAGAGTTTATACCTTCAGAGAGGAAATTCCCTGTTTAAAATCCAGAAGACCTGAGATTTATAATGTATAGAGAAAAAATTGTTTCTTGGAAGGCACTGAAAAAAGAATTAAAAAACTGGCAAAAACAAGGGCTAAAAATAGTATTCACTAATGGATGCTTTGATATTCTACACATTGGCCATGTCCGTTATTTAGAGGCAGCCAAAAAGTGCGGAGATAAACTGATTGTAGCCATTAATAGTGATTATTCTGTCAGAAAAATTAAAGGTAATCAGCGGCCAATAATGTCAGAAAAAGAGAGGACTGAAATAATAGCATCCTTAGAATCTGTAGATAGGGTAGTGATTTTTAATGACCCTACCCCTTTGGCCTTGATTAAATTCTTAACACCAGATGTGTTAGTAAAAGGAGCAGATTGGCCTGAAGAAAAGATTGTAGGGAGGGAATACATACTTCAAAAGGGAGGAGAGGTGAAAACAATTCCACTTATAGAAGGGGTCTCAACTAGTAACATTATAGAGAGAATTTTAAAGAAGTTTAATAAAAACAAAAAAATTCAATAACCAAAACAGACAAAAGATATTAATTATAAAAATGGATTTTGGGATTTAGCGTTTAGGATTCAGATATATTTCATTTTTTACCTAGCAATCATTACCCGTATAATATCGGCTGCATTTTCAGCGTGGTCAGCAATATTACCAATATATTTGGTGGTCTCTAAAAGGTGGTGAAGGGTGAGACAATCCACTTTCTCTAAATTGAAGATGGTTTTTACAATACACTGGGCGATTTGGTCAGATTCATATTCCATCAGCCTGACTTCTCTAATCTTTTCTTTCACCAATTCTCGATCTCTTTTGATAAACCCTACTGCGCGAGGTGTAATGTGAACAACTTCAGCCAAAATATCTACTGTTTGGATAGAAATGTTTAAAAGGGCTATAAACTCCTTTTTAATGGGTTGTAACACCACACCTTTTTTAAAAGAAAGCCAGACTACTATATCCTCGGCCCTATCTAGAATCTGGTCAAGCTCTCTAACTAAAGTAAAAAACTGGAATTTATCTACAGGCATAAAAACCCCTTTGGGCAGGCTATTTCTAATCTCTCTTTTCATATGGTCTGCTTCCTGTTCAATCTTACATACCTGTTCAGAAAATGTTTCAAAATCGGTATAGTTATTCTCTACATAGCTATGAACAGCCTTTTTAAGTATCTCTAGTCCTTCCTTTATTTTATCCACAAAAGGCGCTAGACTTTTAAATGGACAACTGACAAAACTATAAAAAAGAGGAACTCGCATATAGTCTCTCCTATACAAAAATGGCTGTTAAAATTTTAAATATTAACATACTGGTTAATGCTACCATAGGTAAGGTAATAAGCCAATAGAGAATTATTTTAAAAATAATTTTTATATCCACTGCTTCAAAACCTTTAGCCAGTCCAATACCAATTACCGCCCCTACTGCAGCATGAGTGGTAGAAACAGGCAACCCCAATTTTGAGGCTATAAGAATAGTAGCCGCTGCACTGAGGTCTATGGAAAAGCCCCTGGTATTTGTAAGATGGGTAATCTTAAATCCTACTGTTTTAATTACCTTATGTCCAAAAGTAATAATACCTAAAGCTATACCCAATCCTCCAAATGCTAATAACATAGGAGACACAGGCACCTTTTCTCCTACCCCTCCTGTCTTTATCACAAAATAGATTACCGCTACTGGTCCCACAGCATTGGCCACATCATTGGCCCCTTGACTTAAAGCCACACAACAAGAAGTAAAAACTTGAAGTTTCCTAAAAACCATCTCCACAATGTCATTCTTTATCATTCCTATCCATCTAGAAATTAACATTTTTCCTAAAATACCTGATAACACACAAATTGTGGTAGCCACACCAAAACAACCCCATGTGCCCAAGGCAAGTTTTTTACCTAAAGGGGTCTTTAATAAAAAAGACATAGCAATTATAAACACCGCAAAAGCAACCAAAAAAGGACCAACCTTTTTGGTCATACCCACATAATCTTCTTTTTCTAGAATTGTTTTTCTAATAATTATAAAAAAAATAAAACCCAAAATCCCACTAAAAAAAGGAGATATTATCCAACTAGATACTATCTGGCCTACCTTTGCCCAGTGGACTGTTCCAAAACCACCAGCTATAATCCCTACCCCCATAAGGGCACCTACAATAGAATGGGTACTAGACACTGGCATCTCTGCCCATGTGGCTACAAAAACCCAGACACTGGCAGCAAAAAGAGCAGAAAACGAGCCAATTACGATAAATTCAGGGTGAGCAGAAAATGCATCAAAGGAGATAATGCCCTTTCTGACTGTTTCAGTCACATGTCCACCGATAAAAACTGCACCTACAAAGGTGAGAATGCCAGCAATAAACATGGCCTGTTTGATAGTGATGGCTCTGGCACCAACGGCTGAGGCCATAGAATTGGCTACGTCATTAGCTCCCAAGTTCCAGGCCATCGCAAAGCCTAGAACAAAACCACCTATAAGAAAGAACAAAGAATATTCCATTGGAAAAAACCAATGTTAATTAGCACTTACCCTAGAGAAAGTCAACTAATATTTCTTCAGGACTTTCCCAGAATTTTCAGAAGCTTTCTAAAAAGAAAGGTAAGCTCCTCAAATCCGTAATAACTTTAAAAAACCTACAAATGGAATAACTGACCTTACGCATAGGTATGAAAAATCATTTTTTAAGGGTTGGAACCATACAAATATTTTATTTAAGACCGTACCTGTCAAATTGGAACGTTAGCACGTTTACACGTTTGCACGTTAGAACGTTGGCACGTTAGAATTAGGAATTAGGAACTGGGAATTGGGAATTTCTATTTTCTATTTTCTGTTTCCCGTTTCCCTTTCCTTCTTTATGCACGTTAACACGTTTACACATTGACACGTTTACATGTTAGAATTGGGAACTGGGAATTTCTGTTTTCCGTTTTCTATTTTCTTAACTGTATTTTGTAGGTTTGAACTTTCCATTTAAAAAGTCAAGTAAAAAATGGAAATATTTTTTAAGCAGCCTTCTCCATTTCCTCCTTTAAGATATAGTCTCGGTCTTCTTTTAACATCTTAAAAATAACTTTTATCAATTGTCTAGCAAGGCAGCGCAAGGCATGGTTATGCTCTTTCCCTTCAGTCCGTTTTTTAGCATAGTAAGTAGCGGATTCTGAAACATACCGAATTGTGCAGCCCGCAATTTCAATCATAGTTGCTTTACATATCTTATTAGCCTTATATACAACTCTTGTCCTTTTGTGTTTACCAGACTCATCATCTATACAGGCTACACCACAATAGATCGCAAGTTGCCTCTCGTTTTTAAATCTNTTGATATCTCCAATTTCTCCGACCAATCTGCTTGAAAGCTTTGTTCCTACTCCTGAGATACTTTTTAAACGCTTGACCTCAGAACTCTTTTCTCCTAGCTTTTCCAGCTTCTTATCCAACATCTCAATCTCCTCTTTTAGTTCTAAAATACGCCGAGAATGAGATGATATAATCGTTTTGTATATATCTGCCAGTTCTTCGACGTATTTTGTGTTGCGAAGACTTTCTAACATTAAAGAGGCCTGTTTTTTNCCAATCATCTTTATTTTAAGTAAAGCTCCCATAGTAAGTCTCTTATATCTCGAAAAATCAGGATACCTTACCAGAAGCCTCAACATCTTCTTGCTGTCTGTATCACCAATCTCTAATATCTCAGGACATACTTCTAATAGCCTTTTTCGAAGCCTGTTTTGCAACCTTATCTTCTCATCTATCAGGGTTTGTTGATGCCGAGACAGAATCTTTAACTTTTCATTGATTTTTGTTGCCTTCTCTACCGCAATGAATGCCTTTTCATTTTCAGCGTCTAAATAATCTCTTAATTTCAGCATTTTTGCTAACATTTTTGCGTCCCTTTTATCGTTACGCCATTCTGCCCCAAATACATTCCGAAATTGTTTTAATTTTAAATTATCTACATTGTATAAGGTGAATCCGCTCTCTATAAGTATCCGATCAAATGGTGCTCCGTATCCATTCTTTCCTTCAATTGCAAATGATATTATCCCACCTTCTCTTTTCTCAATCTCTCTAAATTCTCTAACTGCCTTATAAAATTCACTGAATTTGTGTGCTATCTTCTGGTCATACAAAATCTGTTCTTCATCATCCATGATAATTATGTGATGATTATCACTGCCAATATCGATTCCTCCAGATAACCTTTTCACGCCTCACCCTCCTTTATGTTTGATATTTTATGGCTCTGCCAATACCTTTATCCCGTCTATAATAGCCACTTAAAGGCACCTTTCCATTAGACAGGGTATTGGCAGGAGAACATCCGGCAATTCAAACCGAGTCACAATAATTCAACATTATTGACTGACCCCGTTAGCCACAAATGTTCCCCTAGCCATTTATCATTTATATCACATAAAGAAGGCTTCTTAATTTCATTCCCTATTTTTTACTCTCACTTTTAATTATAGACCCCAATTCCACTACATTTGGCTATTTCATTCCCTCACTATTTCACTACTCACTGGTTTTAATGTTTTGGCATTTAGATATTTGGATTTCATTTGGTATTTGGATTTTGAAATTTGGATTTTTTAGACCATATTTAAACGTTTGTTCTTTTTGTTAAATTACTTATAGCCTGACTTTGACGTAGCCCTGTTTTATAGGGCGATTGTAGGGGTCATAAATCATCTTACAATTATCATTTTTAATTTAATTTAATTTATTTTATTTTAATTTTTTTATTTTATGTTAAATAAAGTCTATGCCACCTCTTAGTATCAGAAATAGGGTAATCCTCTCTATCTTAATGTCCATTGTCCTATGTATATTGGTATTTAGCCTTATCTTTATATATATTCCTATAAAAGGATAAAAAGGGAGACAGTCTCACGGTTTTCTGTCATTGCCGATTTCCAAAAAATGCAGTTAGAAAGATGGCTTGAGGAAAGGGAGGATGTCGTAAGGGCACTTACCCTTCAACGCGAGATAATAAAAATCCTCAAGGAATTAGAGAATCAAAAAAATATAGAGAAGATGCAAGAGAGTTTGTGTATTTATCTGAGGAAATTGTACGAAAAAGATGGCTATTCAACCTTTGTCCTAGACAAAAATGGGACTATTGTGTGTTTCTGCCTTTAAGGAACTTATAGGAAAATCTAGGAAAAAAGGTATTATTTTAAAGAGGCGATTAACACAGACAAAGTAGTCTATTCTTTTGGTATGCAATCCCAATTTTAGCCATGAAAAGGGGGCATTTACTGGTGCCGTCCGTACAAAAAAAGGGCGTTTTGAATTGGCCCATAAAGGGACTATATTTTTGGATGAAATTGGTGAGATACCATCAACCACACAGGTAATTTTGTTGCGTGTGCTTCAAAATAGGTGCTTTGAAAGGGTAGGGGGAGAGAAGACTATAGAGGTAGATGTGAGGGTCATTGCCGCCACAAATAAGGAGTTAAAAAAGGAGATAGCCGCTGGGCGGTTTAGGGAAGACCTATATTACCGCCTAAATGTAGTCTCTATCCATATGCCTCCTTTGAGAGAGAAAAGAAGACATACCCTTGCTTTGCGATTATTTTCTTAAAAAGTTTTGTAAAGAATTAAGGAAAGAAATAAAGGGGTCTACACCTCAGGCCATGAAGGTATTGATAACTACAATTGGCCTGGAAATGTAAGAGAATTAGAAAATGTGGTTTATCAAGTGACAATTTTGGCAAAAAAGAGGTCATAAGCAGGAATTTATTGCCGGCTCATATTATAGGCTACACAAAAAATACATCATTAGCAGAATACGAAAAAACTTATCTTAGAAGTACTTAAAGAATGTAATTGGCATAAACATAAATCCGCACGTCGTTTGAATATTATTAGGTCTACACTTTATAGTAAGATGAAAAAATATAAACTTATAAAAAATTAAAGGGTCGTATTTTAAACGATAAAAACCCAGTATATCTATTATCTTTCTTTTATAGGTCGTATTTAAAACATTTTTATTTGGGCAATCCGTTACAAAACATTTTAAGAAAAAGGAAAAATAATTGGCATGACTTTTGCTTTATACGTTAAGTTTAAGTTTCATAAGTTTGGAGGATTTGATGGAGAAGATGGAACAATTTCAAAAAGATGAAGTAAGACATCATTACATTGCCTACTTGTTAGACTACATGACCCAAAAGGGGATGAGTGTGGAAATGGTGATGGGGTTAATACGAGAAGTAAGTCGTATTGTATTTAATAATCATTATGTTTCTTTGAAGCAGGTGAATAAAAAGCTAGAATATTTAGGTTGGGGTAAAGATGTATTGGATGAAAAGGCTCTGCAATTGATTCTTTTATTTTTAGAAGACCGTGGTTTTATTAAAGTGCAGTGGGAGGTTTTAAATTGATGAAAGATGTAGTTTGTTTTATCTTGGCAGGAGGGAAAGGAGAAAGACTTTTCCCACTTACTAAATCTCGCCCTAAACCCCTTTTGCCTTATGGAGGTATTTTTCGTTTGATTGATTTTCCATTAAGCAATTGCTTAAACTCTGGTTTACATAAAGTATTTATAATTGGCCAATATCTTAGTTATCATCTTTTAGATTATTTGAATAAATACTGGGTAAAAGAAAATAATATTAAATATATCACTCCTCAACAAGGCGGGGAGATAGGTTGCTTTAAAGGGACAGCAGATGCTATTTATCAAAATCTTAAATTGATACAAGAGATTAACCCTTCTTATATATTAATCCTAGCCAGCGATCATATTTATCGTATGGATTATAGAGATTTTCTTATGGCACATATAGAAAAAGAAGCAGAATTAAGCATAGGAGTGGTAGAGGTGCCTAAGGAAGAGGCTTACAGATTTGGTATCTTAGAGACAAGTTTAAATGGGAGAGTAATCAATTTTTTGGAAAAACCCAGATATATAATGGGAAAGAAAAGGTGTTTGGCCTCTATGGGTATTTATATCTTTAACACTGATGTGCTTATAAAAATTCTTTATGAAGATGCACATAATCTTTATTCCACCCATGATTTTGGAAAAGATATAATACCATCAATGATAAAGAAATACAAGGTTTGGACATATAATTTAGACTCATATTGGAGGGATGTAGGCACTATTGATGCATATTATGAAGCAAATATGGGGTTATTAAGAGAAGAACCTCCATTTAATCTCTATGATAGCTCCTGGCCCATAAATACTTACTTAGGACAATTGCCTCCTTCCAATGTCTTTTCCCTCACTCTAAATAGTTTAATTTCTCCAGGCTGTAATATAAAAGGTCAGGTTGAATCATCTATTCTCGGTCCTGGTGTTTTTGTGGAAGAAGGCACCAGGGTTTCGGATTCTCTTCTTTTAGAAGGTGTAAAAATAGGTAAATATTGTAGGATTCACAGGGCCATTATTGATAGAGGTATAGAGATAGAAAATGCGAGGAAAATCTTAGGTAGACCTATTTTTGTGGTGTCTGAAAAGAAAGTAGAAAAGAAAATGCCTATCTTTATAAGAGAAATAAGAGACAAAAAACTAGCAAAAATAGGTTAAATTGTTTTAAATAGAAAATAAGGAGATGATTATGGAAGAAAAAAAGGAAAGGGAAGAAGAAAACCAAGAAAGAGAGAGACAATTACCTGCAATAGTTTCTCCCATATTTATCTTGGCAGAAGTTGAAGAAGAGGAATAGGGAGTAACAATATGAATATGAAAGAAATAAAAGAAATGGCTAAGAATTTGGGAATATAGCCTGGACGTTTAAGGAAGACAGAGCTTATCAGATTAATCCAAAAGACAGAAGGTAATATACCCTGTTTTGCTACAGAGAGAATAAACCATTGTGAAGAAAGAAATTGTTTATGGTATGAAGATTGCTTAAAATATTTTACTCTTAAAATTGAGTAATTTTATAAGTAAATTTCATCAAAAGAGCACTTTTTAAGATTATGAATAACATAAAAATCGGGTTAGGATTTATGGTTACTTTTTTTGCAATTATTGGGAGTTCGCTATTACTATTCCCAGAAAAGAATATTGATATAAAGCAAGAAAATATTTCATCTGATTTAGCATGTTATGTGTATACTCGAAAAATTAATAACGTATATAGAACTGATTTGGTATTTAGTGAAAATTATAAACCCCAAGTAACCTTAAAATTGGCCTTAAAAATTATAGATTTAGAAGCTCAGAGATTAGGAATTAAGAAACCTCAAATAAGGTCTCTTTATTTCTTAAAAAGAAAGAAGACCCTAGATTTGAATATAGTATGGAGAGAAGATAGTCCTTCCCTGCGTGTTCCGCAGAGAACAACTTTGGTAAAAAGGTAAAGTTTCCATATTAAGACATTTTATTCCTTTACCCAACCTGTTTTCTAGTTTAACACGCTGCTTCGGTTGCTCTCAAAGCTGCTCCGTTTTACTCCGCCCCCTTTGGGCTTACGGCTTTGACAGCGCTTTGCAGCATGCTCCTGAAAAATTAAGGTTGGCGAGAAAGAAAAAACTTTTTTCCTTTCAACCAACCCTACTTTTTATAAATAGGTTAGTGAAGTTAATCTCAATTAAAATAGAATAAAAAATCAATCGCGGATTTTGGGATGAATTTCTAGCTAGACAACAGAGAATTATTTCTGTATAGTAGTTAATAAAAATATCAATGGAATTTAGATTAGAAAGGAGGATGCTATGTTTAGAAGATTCCTACTATTTCTTATAAGCTGTATCATAATTCTGCCATTAGTTTTCTTATCTTGTGTTCATGCAAGACCTCCAAAACCTGGGCCTAATTTTGTTTGGGTAGCACCTCATACTACACCAAATGGTGTTTTTATTCCCGGACATTGGAAATATGTAGGACCCGCTAAAAAAGGGAAAGTGTGGATACCTGGTCATTATAGGCCTAATGGAAAATGGATACCAGGTCACTGGAAAATACTTACACCTCCACGTGCAAAAGCTGTGTGGGTGCCTGGCCATTATGGACCTGGAGGGCGTTGGATACCAGGTCATTGGCGATAATTAAGAATTGTCTATGTATATATTGACTGATTTATCAAAGGATTAGCTTTAAATGAGCGCGAGAAAGAAACTGTGGAAATTGCTTTATAAAAACTCCTTTCTTTATGACCCCATAAAAGGTTTTAATCTAAGTTCTGGGGGACATAGTGATGTCTATTTTGATTGTAAAAAAACCACCCTAACATCTCAGGGAATGATACTTGTTGGCCAATTATTTTGGGAAGAGATAAAAGGAACTCTTGCGGAGGGGATTGGTGGTCTTAGTTTAGGAGCAGATCCTATTGTATGTGCTACTGTAATACATGCAGCAAGAGAGGGTAAAGAAATTACTGGTTTTTTGGTGAGAAAAGAGCCTAAAAAGTATGGCACTCAGCGGTGGATTGAAGGGTTAATTAAGAAAGGCATGAAAGTGGTTATTGTTGAGGATGTAGTTACCACCGGAGGCTCGGTGCTCAAGGCTATTTTCAGGGCAGAAGAGGCAGGTCTTCAGGTAATAAAGGTAATAACACTTATTGATAGAGAAGAAGGAGGAAGAACCGTCATAGAAGGAAAAGGATACGAATATATCCCTATTTTCACTCGCTCAGATTTTATAAAAAGGGAAGGGTAGGTCTTAAAACATTTTTTGTTAAACTAATCTTATAAGTAACCTATCAAGCACTACCATGGGGACAAAGTTTTAGCTTTACTTATTAAGGCCTTGACGCCAAAGTGAGAATAAATCCCTTCCTTACTTCATTTTAAGTGATATTTTACCATTCTTTATCACTGTAAGATATACCTTATCTAGACCCTGATGGTCATAAGGCCCAAAATTGAGAGCAGCACCTATCCCCAAATAGTGCATCCTCATTGATTCTATGGCCTTAATAAACCCCTCCCTAGTTAACTCCCTGCCTGCCCGCATAAGGGCTTCAACCAATATCTTGGCGTTTATAAATCCCTCAAAACTGACAAAATTTGGAGTATCTTCAGGAAAATATCTCTCTAGTAGCCGACAATATTCCTCACAGGCTGGCAACAACACCCTTTCGGTAGGAGGAGGCACTACTTGAGTAATAAACACACCTTCACCATCCCTTCCCAACTCTTTAAGCAATTTATCTGCTCCCACAAAAGAAACATTGTGAAAAATGGGATTGTATCCTCTTTTTTTGGCCTCTTTAATAAACTTGGCACAGGGACTATAAGTGCCCACCATAATTACTCCCTCTGCTTGAGAGCGAATAATCTCTTCTAACGCCTTTTCTATGTCTAAAGTCCCTCTTATATAACTGCCTGTAGCTACAGGTTTAAGCCCATATTTCCTTAAAGCAATCTCCGCTCCTCTAAGACCGTCTAATCCATAGGCATCATATTGATAAAACACAGCAATCTTTTTTAATCCCTCATGCTCTATAAAATACCTCACCATTGTCTCTATCTCTTGATAATAAGAGGCCCTTACATTAAGAATATATTGCCTAAAAGGATGTCTAAGCTTATCTGCTCCTGTAAAAAGTCCCAGTAAAGGTATCTTTGACTCCTCTACTAAGTCAATTATCCTTACTGTAGTAGGTGTGCCTACATAACAAAACAGACAAAATACCTTATCTTCAAAGATAAGTTTTTTGGTATTAGCTACACACCTTGGAGGGTCATAACCATCATCATAGGCAATAATTTTTATCTTTCTCCCATGAATCCCACCTTCTCTATTTATATGCTTTATGTAAGACAAAGCACCATGCAGATATTGGGTGCCCAGAAAACTAGCATGCCCACTTAAGGCTAGAGATGAACCTATGAGAATTTCTCTGCTTTTTACTCCAGGGGTAGCTGTCTTATAAATCCATTTTTCAGGGATTAACTCAAATTTACCATTCTTTATCACTGTAAGATATACCTTATCCAGGCCTTGATGGTCATCAGGCCCAAAATTGAGAGCAGCACCTATCCCCAAATAGTGCATCTTCATTGATTCTATGGCCTTAATAAATCCCTCCTTGGTCAACTCCCTACCTGCTCGCATAAGGGCTTCAACCAATATCTTGGCGTTTATAAATCCCTCAAAACTGACAAAATTTGGAGTATCTTCAGGAAAATATCTCTCTAGTAGCCGACAATATTCCTCACAGGCTGGCAACAACACCCTTTCGGTAGGAGGAGGCACTACTTGAGTAATAAACACACCTTCACCATCCCTTCCCAACTCTTTAAGCAATTTATCTGCTCCCACAAAAGAAACATTGTGAAAAATGGGATTGTATCCTCTTTTTTTGGCCTCTTTAATAAACTTGGCACAGGGACTATAAGTGCCCACCATAATTACTCCCTCTGCTTGAGAGCGAATAATCTCTTCTAACGCCTTTTCTATGTCTAAAGTCCCTCTTATATAACTGCCTGTAGCTACAGGTTTAAGCCCATATTTCCTTAAAGCAATCTCCGCTCCTCTAAGACCGTCTAATCCATAGGCATCATATTGATAAAACACAGCAATCTTTTTTAATCCCTCATGCTCTATAAAATACCTCACCATTGTCTCTATCTCTTGATAATAAGAGGCCCTTACATTAAGAATATATTGCCTAAAAGGATGTCTAAGCTTATCTGCTCCTGTAAAAAGTCCCAGTAAAGGTATCTTTGACTCCTCTACTAAGTCAATTATCCTTACTGTAGTAGGTGTGCCTACATAACAAAACAGACAAAATACCTTATCTTCAAAGATAAGTTTTTTGGTATTAGCTACACACCTTGGAGGGTCATAACCATCATCATAGGCAATAATTTTTATCTTTCTCCCATGAATCCCACCTTCTCTATTTATATGATTTATGTAAGACAAAGCACCATGCAGATATTGGGTGCCCAGAAAACTGGCATGCCCACTTAGAGCTAGAGATGAACCTATGAGAATAGTATCCTTAGAAACACCCTGGATTTTGACAAAAGCACCTACTGTGGGCTTTTGTTCAGACTTTTTAGCAACTTTGCTTTCAGGATTGAAATAACCATAGAGGCCATATATAGCAATACCTAAATTAATAAAAATAAAAAATAACCATAATCTTTTCACTCGGATTCTCCTAATACCTTTTCTATTTTATTTAAAAGTTCCATGGGGCTGAATGGTTTGACAAAATAATCATCCGCACCTACAGCATATCCTTTTTCTATGTCTTGTTTTTGTCCCTTTGCTGTAAGCATGATAATATAAGAACCTTTTGTCTCTGAATTATTTTTTAACCGTTTGCAGACCTCAAATCCATCCATTCCTGGCATCATGATATCCAAAAGAATAAGGGCAGGCTTTTCTTCTTGGGCAATTTTTAAGGCTTCCTCTCCATCTTTAGCCTGGAATATTTGGAAGTCACCAATATCTAAAGTAGTCTCTATCAACCTTCTTACCCTTTCTTCATCATCTACGATTAATATCTTCTTCATGTTGTCCTCCATTTATAGGTATATTGAACACCACCTTTGTTCCTTTACCTACATCACTCTCTACCTTTATTTCACCTCCATGAGCTTCAACAATATGTTTGGAAATAGAAAGTCCCAATCCTGTTCCTCTCATATTTACTACATCAAGGCGGCTTCCTCTATAAAACTTATCAAAAATATAAGGCAAATCCTCTTTGGGAATACCAATACCTTGATCTTCAATACTTACCCAAACACAACCATCTTTTTTATAAACACAACAGGTAATATCACCACCTTTTGAATATTTAATGGCATTATCTAAGAGGTTTTTTATGACCTGGCTAATCTTTTCAGGGTCAATCCAAACATGAGGTATATTTTTTTCAAACTTGGTAATAAACCTATGAGTGTCCGTAGAATGCATAAAAAAATGAATATTTTTTTGGATTATTTCCAACAATTGCACATGACTCCTTTCAATTTCAAGCTCTCCTTTGGCCTCTATCCGGGAAATATCAAGCAAATCATTGACTAAACGGGCCAAATGTATAGATTCCTCATGAATAAAGGCTAAAAATTCTTCTTTTGTTTTTTCATCCAGGCTTCTGGTTAAAAGAAGCTCACTATATCCCAGTAATGTGGTCAAAGGTGTTCTTAACTCATGAGAAGCGGTAGAAAGAAATTCTGTTTTTACTTTATCAGCTTTCTTTAATTCTTCTTGCATCTGCATCAACTGCCAGTTAGTTTTTTCTAAATTGGCAATCAGCCTTTTTATTTCACTGATATCTTTAAAAATCTCTACGCCTCCAATAGGCTTATTCTCTATACCCATCAAAGGAGCAGCGCTAGCCATAATAGCTCTCTTTTCATTGTTTTTATCAAATATACTCATTTCTACATTCAAACATGCTCTCCCTGTTTCTATAGACTTTTTAATAGGACAATTTCTTTCACATTCCTCAGCCTTAAATATCTCCATACACTTTTTACCAATAACCTCTTCTGCCTTATATCCCGTTAGCTCTTCTGCTGCCTTATTGAAAGAAGTTATTCTCCATTGCCTATCTATAGTAAATAGACCATCAGCAATACTTTTCAAAATTGCTTCTATCTTATCCTTTTCTAAGGCTAGCTCTTTTGTCCTTTCCTCTACTTTTTTTTCTAAAGTCTTACTATATTTTTCAATTTCATCTCGGGACTTCTTTAAATCTTCGGCCATTTTGTTAAATGCCAAAGCTAACTCTCCAATTTCGTCTCTAGATTCTACACTTGCTCTTTGCTCTAATGCTCCTCTTGCCAACTGTTTGGTAACCTCTGTCAATCTCTTTAAAGGAGAAATAATAGCTTTAGAAAGCTGAATGGCAAAAAATACTCCCCATATAACGCTACCTATAGAAAGTAATAAACCAAATTTAAAAATTTTTGCTAAGTTCTTATAATAATCATCTGCTCTATAACTAACATATATAACTCCCTCTAATTTTTCACTTTTTCTGAGAGGCATAGCTATTATGTAAAGTTTTTGCGAGGGTAGCAGTTGGGCAGCCAAATCGCTACCACTCATAACAGACCTTACCCATTTATTATCAGCAATGGTTTTTATTTTTTCTTCAATATTTGAAGCAATAACCCTGCCATCTTCATCAGTAACTGAAATTTCATAAATATTTTCTGATTCTCTTGCCAGTTTTTCCACCAGCCTTTGTAGATGGATAATCTTTCTTACCGCTTCCATTTTTCTGATAATGTAACTCAATGATTCTGCCATAATCCTGCTATCTATTTCCATTTGTCTTAAAATCAGTTTTCTGAATGCCTTTTTTGTTTGAAGATATTCTCTTATTTCAAAGACTGCTTCTACCGCTCCACATAACTCTCCATCTATCCTTAATGGATAGGCAGCAGCAAAGACTTTTTCCCCCATTCTAGAATCAAATCCACTGATATAATACCCTTTCTCTAAAACTTGAGGGATAATGTTGCTTTCGGTTATCTTACCTACATCTTCTCTAAAGGTAGCGGCAATGACTCTTTGATTGGTATCCACTACCCACACACCAAACATCCCTTCGGTTAAAGAAACCTCTTCTACTAATTCCTGGAGCCTCACTTTGTCAGCAATGTCTTTTCTACTTGTAATACTAATGGTTAGGGCCTTATTTAAAACAATAGCATGTGACTTCATATTCTTAAGAAGACTGTTTTTTTCTAGCATATAGCTTATGCAAAAAGACGCACTACCCATTAAAATAAGCAGGGAAATAATGGCTAAGGTAAATTTTGTTTTAATACTTAAGTCTCTTATAGGTCTCATGAGGAATTAAATATTCTTGGTATAAAATACAATCAACTCAATCCCGCCCAAAATGAGAAGAACCAAAAGGGTAGTTAGAAGAATTTGGAGTTTTTTATAAGCAAAGTCAATTTTCTGCTGAGTTGCTTTACATATACAGTGAATTACTCCTTCTATCTTTCTTACTTCTTTTCTCATCAACTCCAATGTTTTATCCATTTGTTCATAATTAGAAACAATCTCTTCAAATAATTCACTATCTTTATCCATTAACTCATTTATACGTTTATCCCCTTCTGCCCACATTAGGAGATTTCTAACTGCGATTTTACGCTTTTCTGAATATGGCTTTTCATGAAAAAGAAGCGGTTTTTCTCGGAAAAGCATATAAGATTTTTCTTGTAACCGAATCTCCAGGAGGGCAATAGTGCCCCTTTCAGGATTAGGCTTAGAAAAAATAGTAGCTTGAATTATCCTCTCCAATTTCCTTAATTCTTCTATAATTTTCTCATTAGTTTCATGATAGAACTTTAATTGTTCAAACAATTTTTCATATAAATCTATAGACCCATGTAATTTAGAAAAATTTATTTTCTTCAAATCACACATTTCCTCACAAGAGGAAACAAGTTTTTTTAGCTCTTTCAAGTGTTCCTTAATTTTATTTTTTTTATAAGGATTAAGTCTGTATTCTCTCTCATCTATATTTATCTTAAAAGCAGTTTTTACTATACTATCTGCTACTTTTTGGATTTCCATGTCTTTTTTAATATCCCTCAATGTCAGATAAGCAATGCCGGCTAACAGAATAGAAAATACAATACAGACGCTAAAGGTAGTTAAAACTAGTTTTTTGCTAATCATTTCTTGATTTCTTTCTTTACTTTATGCTCTATCCGTTTTTTATATTTTTCGTAATCAAACTGAGGTGTCCAGTTTTGGTCATGACACTGAATACAGACCGTTTTATAATCTATATGAGTGCCTACAGGCAACGAATTTGGGTCTGTGGGATTTTCCTTATGTTTACTACCTGGACCGTGACAGGCTTCACATTGCACTCCTCTCAGTTGAGGTGTGATTTTCTCACTTATAAAACCACCTGGTTCTCCATATCCAGTGGTATGACATTTCAAACAATAAGGATTATCTTTCATTCTCCTCAGACTTTCAAAAGCCATAGCATGTAAGTCTTTCTCCCATCCTTGGAAGTAATCAAAATGGCAGAGTCTACACTTCCTACTTCCGATATAATATAATTTTTCTTTAGATTCTGCTGGGATAACTATTATTGGAATTAATATACTTAAGATTATCAAAATTCTCATTATTATTTTTTTATCATACCAAAAAAATGAAAAAAAAGCAAGAAAATCTTAAAATGACAAATGACAAAGCTCAAACCTGCCTGTGCGTGTCCGCACGCAGACAGGTGTCAAATCAAGCCATTTGGATTTTTTAGACCATATTTAAACGTTTGTTCTTTTTATTAAATTACTTATGGCCTGACTTTGACGTAGCTCTGAAATTGAACATTTCCCAAAATTTAAAGGTTAACTTTACTAACCTATTTAAAAAGTAGAGTTGGTTGCAAGGAATAAGATTTTTCTTTTAAAGCAATCACGGATTTTGGGGGCATCCCAATAACTACCTACCTTGTGCTAACTTAAATAAAAATTTTATTCGTCTTAAAAACCCAGCAGTTACAGTGGAGTAATTTTATGCTGCCTTTTATCCACTAATGGCCACGTTTATCCAGTATGAATCTAAGTTCAGTGCCTTCTTTTCCTCATCTAAGGTCACCCAGTTTAAAGCTATTTTCTTTTCTTTTTCCTTCCCGCACTTTTCACAAAAAATGTGTTTTATCAAACCATTAAGGGAAGGAAGCGGCTCTTTAGTTTGAGCTACTTTCTGACCAGGATTAATTACTTCTCCACATCCCATACATCTGATTTCTAAAGGCTCTTTCATCTCTACCTCACCTCATTATTATTTTTTCCCCAATAAAAATAATCTGTTTTTTTATATAGTCAAGGGTTTTGAATTACTTTTTTTATCCTCTTTGCTACAGCAAGAGGTAAGCCCATTTTTACCAAAGTCTCTAAAGGTGCAGTTTTTATCTCTTCTAAAGACTTAAAGTGTTCCCAAATTATCTTTTTTCGTTTTGGGCCTATTCCTTTTATATTATCTAACAATGAATCTGTAAGTATCTTACAATGAATTCGTTTATAATAAGTAATAGCAAAGCGGTGGGCTTCGTCTCGGATACGTTTGAGTAACAAAAGCTCCTGAGAATGTTTTTTTATTTGTAAAGGAGTTTTTCTCTCAGGCACATAGATTTTATCTTCTGCTCTTCCCTTTCCTTTAGCAATGGCTACTACTGATATGTTTTTTAAACCTTTCCCTTCCAACACACTTAAGGCAATATTTAACTGCCCCTTGCCTCCATCAATTAACAATAAATCAGGTAAGTTATCTTTTTTTTCAAAACGCCTCTTGAGAGCTTCTTGCATCATGGCATAGTCATTAGGTTTTCCTTCTAGTTTTAATTTAAAACGGCGGTATTCTTCTTTGGCTGGTTGTCCATCAACAAACACTACCATGGAGGCCACAGTATATTTCCCTTGAATATTAGAAATATCAAAACATTCTATCCTTTTGGGTAAATAAGATAAACCTAAGCTAGTTTTTAAGGCATGAAGCCCTTTTTTCTCTAAGCATTTTGAGGCTAAAAGAGAATTAACATTTTCTTGAGCCATGGTTAATAGCCTCTTTTGCTCTTCTGTTTTGGGAAGTAATATTTTTACCGCTTGTTTCATTTTTTCTGTAAACCACTCTTCTAAAATTTTCCTTTCTGGAAGTAAAAAAGGCACTATAATTTCTTCAGGAATGAAGTCTTGATGGTAATAATACTGTCCTAAAAATTTCCCTAAGGCCTCCCCTAGGCCTGCCACACCTACAGGTAAGCTATAATCTCTTTTTTCCATTAAATATCCATCTCTTATTTTGAAAACCACTACTTCCATTTTCTCTGTATCAGGCCACCGGGAGAGGGCAACAATATCCCTATTTTTAAGGTCAGAAGAAACCATGGCCTGTTTCTCTAAGGTTTTTTTAATAGCCTCAATCCTATCCCGATAAAAAGTCGCCCTTTCAAATTCCAGATTATCTGCTGCTTGTTTCATTTCTTTTTCCAGCCTTTCTAAAAGACCCAAGGCCTTGCCTTCCAAAAAAATACAAGCTTCTTGAGCCACTTTTTTATATTCTTCCTCATTAATATAACCCATACATGGTGCAAGGCAGCGACCAATTTGATAATTAAGGCATGGCCTTTTTCTATGTTTTAATACAAAATCACTACATTTTCTCAAGGGGAACAATCGCTGCATGGATTTTAATGTTTCCCGCACTGCCTTGGCTGAGGCAAATGGTCCAAAATATTTGGCCCCATCTTTTTGGATTTGCCGCACAATAGTAAAATATGGCCACTTTTCTCCTAAATCTATACGTAAGTAAGGATAGTTTTTATCATCTCTTAACACTACATTATAACGGGGCTTGTGTGTTTTGATAAAATTACACTCCAAAATGAGGGCCTCTTTTTCTGAAGATGTAATAATATAGTCAATTTGTGTGGCTTGATTTAGCATAGTTTTTATTTTAGGAGAAAATTGGCGTGAAAAATAGCTTTTTACCCGTTTTTGCAAGTCTTTGGCCTTACCTACGTAAAGAATATGACCTCTAGCGTTTTTGAATAGATAAATACCTGGTTGGTGGGGTAACTGCTCTACCTTTTCCTTTAGACCTTTCTTAATATCCATCAGTGTGGAGTAAAAAGAATATCACTACTGTGATAAAAAGCAACATATTTCCCTAGAAATCTTATAAAGCTTAATTAGTGAGGTATGGTACTACTTCTAAAAAGTGAGGAATTATAGGTAAAACCCAATTAAAAAACCAAATTATTCAAAACTCTGAGGTTTTCAAAAATTAGAGGGCACTCTCTCGCCAAAAATCTTACTACTTTCTTTTCTCAAAAAAGAAGATTTTTTACAAATGAGGGGCCACTCGCAAAAACTAGCTACCCCTCCTATTTCTACTCGCCTGTTCCTGCTTTTTCTGCAGATATGCCTCTTCCCTTCAAACCATACATGGTGCTACTTCCAGTGGAGAAATACTCCAGCACACCTTCCTGAACTAAAGCAGTAGCTGCTTTTTTCACTTCCCTTGATTTCACATCTGGAATGGTCTTTTTCACTGCTTTTTCCATGTCTTTGAAATAAAACTTGGTTTTTTTACCTTTACCCGCATAGGCAACAATAGCTTCTTTTATTTCTTCTAATGAGGCCATATTTAACTCCTTTTAAACCAAAATTTTACATTCTTCTTATCACAATTTTTTAAAAAAAACAACCCCTTCGCCCCGATTATTTTTATCCACCAAAAATATAGGCTCCGCTTGTTGAGCCAATGCATACAAGCGGAGCACTATACCATGTTTAAGTTACCCTTGCTTAAATACCTCCTGCGGCCTTAGATACTGCCCAGGCATGTTCTGTAAACTTAAATTGGGTAGTAGTCCTATAAGTATCATAGGCCAAACGATAATCATCCAAAATATGCCAAGTAAAAGGCAAACCTGTCTTCTCAAAGAATCTCTCCCAGCCAATCCTTTCGGCCCAATCACCTAAACGCTCATATTTTCTGGCATCTTTGGCATAGGCTTCCACAATCTGAACCACTGTCTTGCATACACTGGGCCAGCGTGGAGGCTCATTAGGTAAAATAGGCACCACCACTTTAGAGAATTTGGGATGGCTAATGCGGTTGGAAATTTTTCCACCAGCCAAAATAGACACACCGTCTCCCTCTTTATCGGCTAAAGGAGTGGCCATACACATGGTATAACAATTACCACAGAACATGCACCTCTGCTCATTCACCCGCACACTATTCACTTTTGTACCATCTTCCAATTCTACTTTCACCGGACGAATAGCCCCTAAAGGACAAGCGGCCACTACCAAAGGAATTTCACAAACCTTATCTAAAACCTCGTCATCAATCATAGGGGGCTTGCGATGATAACCTAACAGAGCAATATCAGAACAATGTACTGCCCCACACATATTCAGACAACAAGCCATAGATACCCTGAGCTTGGCAGGTAAGTTCATATTTTTAAAATAGTCAAATAAAACATCATGCACAGCCTTTACCATACCAGAGGCATCAGTAGCTGGGGTATGGCAGTGAAACCAACCCTGAGTATGCACAATACCTGTAATAGATGCACCTGTTCCCCCTACAGGAAACTTATAACTACCGCCAACGTGTTTCCTGCTTTCTAAATCTTCCTTTAGGGCCTTCATTTTTTCTTCACTATCCACCATAAATTCAACTGCATTTCTAGTAGTCCATCTCACATAACCATCGCAATATTTATCTGCGATATCACAAATCTCCCGAATATTTTCTGCAGTCACCAATCTTGGCTGACCTACCCTCACAGTGTAAACCTTCTCTCCGGTTTCAGAAACATGCATTAACACCCCTGGCTCTAAAATCTCATGATAAAGCCACTTTCCATAATTCCTCCTGATAATAGGAGGAAACATCTGCCAATAATGTGGGGGACCAATATCGGTAATCCTATCTTTCATTGGATTTTCTGGGTCATAATATCCAAATTTCCCTTTAGACATAACACACCTCCTATTTTTTATCTTGGATGTTTCTTCCTGAATTCCTTAATGTCTCTCTTCCAACCACCAGGCACTTCTTCTTCTTTAAAGAACACATAGGGGTTAGAACGAGGCTCTTTTACCATCTGAGGCATGGCTGGAATTTCAAGGACTTCTAAGAACTGCCTCAGACCAAACCGCTGAATTAACTCACCCAATCTCTCACGGTTCTTTCCTTCTTCCATCCACCAATCCCAAACCTTATCTACAATCTCTTTCAGGTTATCATATGGTTTTTCTGTATACATAAAAGGTATGGTCAAGGTAGACATCTGTGCCCCTTCTAAAATAGGTGCCTTGGCTCCAAAGAGGAGACTTACCCCGGTATCTACTCCTACCCTTAATGCCCTAGGCATTACATTTATGCAATGCATACAACGCACACATTCAGCATCATTAATCTTCAGTTCATTTCCATCCCAAGACATACACTTACTAGGACAAAGGTCAATCACTTCCTTTTGTATATCAAAAGGACCCCAATCTCTTCCTGAAAATGCTCCAGCATTGGGTGTAATTTCTCCTGCTACATAGGCCTTCACTGCTTCCTGGTCAATGCGAATATTATCCTTCCATGTCCCAATATAAGACATATCTGCACGGGCAATAGAGGCTACACAGCAATTCGGACATCCATCAAATTTAAACTTAAATTTATAAGGGAAGGCTGGTCTATGTAATTCATCTTGATAATGCATAGTCATCTCGTAACACATATCCTGGGTATCAATCATGGCATACTCACACCTTGCCTTCCCAATACAGCAAGAGGGAGTTCTTAAATTTGAACCCGAACCACCCAAATCCACACCCAGGTCATGGGTTAAATCAAAAAATATGGGTTCTAACTGTTCCGTAACTGCTCCTAAAAAGACAGTATCACCGGTAGAGCCATGCATATTCATTATTCCACTACCCCGATATTCACAAATATCAGCGAGTCCCCTCAAGTAATCGGTGGTATAAAACTTGCTGGAAGGTTGATTAATTCTTAAGGTATGAAATGCCCAAATAGCAGGGAATTTCTCTTGGGCATCAGAATATCTTCCAATTACACCACCACCATAGCCAAATACTCCAATGATACCACCGTGTTTCCAGTGGGTTTCCATATCTATGTAAGATAACTCAAGTTGTCCTAACAAATCTTCACAACATTCCATAGGCCCCTGCAAATTTTCCTGCCCCAGTTTCCTTCTATGTAACGCTTCTCTTTTGATGTCACTTATTACACTAGGCCATGGCCCTTTTTCTAATTCATCAGCCATGGGAGTGTCATGTTTAATCTTAAAAGTCTTCAATTCTTCTTCGGTGTAATTTTTTAACTGTTCGTCAGTAAAGATTCTCACATCTTCATATGTCCTATGGCCTTCTACTTCTTTATCCCACAAGTGTTCTTGTCCTTCGGCTGACATATTCAACCTCCTTCTTTAATTATTTATTTTTCGCAACCAAAATAGCATCTATATAACACCCTTTTTCTTCCACCCCCTTTCTTCTAAAAAATTTTCTCTACTATACTCACCTCTTTTCTCTTTGTCAAGAAAAATTTATTCCTTTCTAGAATAACGCTCATAAACCATAGCTAGAGTCCTATAAGCTAAATGGGCAAATTTGGAATAAGGCAAGTAAATAAATAAAACAAATACACAGGCCAAATGAAGCACATAAATGCCATAAGCAAGTGAAGCTATATTAACCAGCCTAAATATCTCAGCCCCAAGACCTGTCAATCCCACTGCCAGAATCATTCCTATGAGACTCCAATCCCAATAAGTGGAAACAGTATCTTTATCACTTAAACGGTTAGCAAGGAGCATTACCGCGCCTACAATTAAAGCAATTCCACTCACATTTGCCAAAATCTTAACAGGATTAGTCATAGCAAATGGCACTTCTGCATGCAAGAAGTCTTCAGCTATAAATACTATAGCAGTCACAATAAGTAGACCAATAAAACTCCACAGGAGCAAAAGATGAGGAGTAGCCCTATTTTCATTAGGCCCACACTTTCTGAAACGAGTATGGACTAGAATTTCTTTAAGGGTAGAAAAAATTATTCCCCACCAACCCCCTTTGAGAAGCATTTGATATTTACTAGGAGGCTCCATACCTGCAGTCATATCCTTCCAAAAACGAGAAAGACTTTTAAAAAGACTAAAGGCTAAAAAAATGCTTAAGGGGACAAAAACCAAGTCTATACCTGTAATTACAGGAATAAGATTATGGGGCTTAATCTCTTCTGCTTTAGGAGGCAAATTTCCGTTAAGAAAAGCAATCAATAAGAATAGCACTATAGGAAAGCCCAATAACAAAATTAAGTATTTTGGTTCTCTTACCAGGTTAAAAAGCCATTTGGGATTGGCATAATCGGCAATGGCATATGCCCTGATAGCTCCCAAGACATCCCCTGGTCGCGCTCCCCTGGGACAATAAGTAGAACAATCATTACAGTTATGGCATAACCAGATAGTAGGATCCTTGACTAATGCATCCCTTTGTCCCCATTGAGTTAAAATCATGTGTTTGCGGGGAAAAGGCCTATCATCTGGAGAAAGGGGACAGACCACTGAACAAGTAGCACATTGAAAACACTTTTTTAAAGAAGACCCACCTAATTCAATCACCCCATTAATAAACTTTAAATCTGGTTCCACCATACGGCCATTTGCCATCTTTAACCTCCTTTTTACCATCCTTTAAAAGGATTAGGTCCTATTTCTTTTATTCTATTTATGAATTTATCAATAATTCCTGGCAATTTGTCGTAATCAGTAATGGCTACTTGAACTAACTCTGCTCTTTCTGCCTCTAATCCTAATTTGCTCAATGTCTCATGTAATTTGCTCATTCGGTAATCAGCCAACTCACTTCCTCTCACAAAGTGACATTGATAATCATCTCCAAATTTACACCCTAAAAGGAGCACTCCATCTATCCCTCTAGAGAGGGCATCAGTAATGAATACTAAATTCATGGAACCTAGACAGCGCATGGGAATAACCCTCAAAAGAGGTGAATAATTAATATGATTAATACCAGCCATATCCAAGGCAGGATAAGCATCATTTTCACAGGCTAAGCAAAGGATTCTCAGTTTCTCTTCATCATCTTCAGGCACAGAAATGGCCTTAATCATAGAAGAAATAATGTCTATATTGTAATTCTGAAAGCCTACAATTCTCTCAGGACAGGCACCCATACACACTCCACACCGTCTGCAACGAAATATGTTGGGTTTAGGTGTTCCTTTTTCATCTTCATCTAATGCCCCAAATGGACATTCTTGAGTACATCTCTTACACTGGGTGCACCTCTGGAGAAAGAATTGAGGAAAACTTAAATCTCCTGCTCTAGGATGAACAGCTGCCCCTCTGGATTCTAATTCCATACATTGAATGGCCTTTAGAGTTGCCCCCCTAGCATCTCTGATACAGCCATCAATATCTAAGGGTTGACGCACACAACCTGCAGCATAAATCCCTGTTCGGCGGGACTCATAAGGGAAACAAATGAAATTAGAGTCCGGTAAGCTATATTTCAAAACCGGTATCTCTGGTGCTTGACGATATTGTAAATTTAAAATACCTACCCAAGGCTGAGGGGTTTCAGCAATAGTCTTCTCAATCACATCTGGCTCTTCTTGTCCTGTTAAACCATAACGTTCAAAGACTTCTTCTCTAGTAGTGGGTAATCCTTCATAACTGGATACCATGCCAGTGGCTAAAACCACTAAATCTGCTTTAACGGTGATTTTTTCTCCTAATAGGGTTTGTTCTACTTCAATGTTTAAGCTCTTGTCTGAATTTTCGCTAATACTAACTACCTCTCCTTTAGTTAGAAAAATACCTATATCATTTTGGGCATTTTTATAAAATTCTTCAAACTGTCCTGGTGTGCGCATATCTCTATAAAAAATGTAAGCCTTTGCCTCGGGGTTTAACTCCCGCACGTATTTAGCCTGTTTAAGAGCAACTAAACAACAGTAAGAAGAGCAATAAGGTAAATGCTCCGGGTTCCTTTGGCCTGCACACTGGATAAAGGCTACACTTTGTACTGGATTTCCCGTTGCCGGAGAGGTAATTTGACCCTTTTTGGCCAACTCTTCCATCTCAATCTGAGTAATTACATTAGGGAATTTACCATAACCTAAATCCTCCAGCTTACTAGCATCATAAGGTTTCCAACCTGTGGCCAAAATAATTGAGCCCACAGTAATTTCTTCTGTGTTCTCTCCCTGTTTTAAAGTAATTTTAAAATGTCCAGGTTGTCCTTCTGTTTTATCAATTAGAGTAGAAGTATATACCTTAATTCTAGGATTTTGTTGAACAGCTCTAATTTTTTCATTTATATCAGAATCTTCTAAGTCTTTATAAGGAGCATGCCTGGGATACACCTTCCACCACTTACTTACCCAACCTCCTAACTGGGCTTCTTTTTCCAACAAAACCACATCATAGTTAGCGTTAGCTGCTTCTAAGGCCGCAGTTAAACCTGTAATTCCACCCCCAACTACCAAAATAGTTTTGTTATATTCTTCTTCTTCTTTATAACCTTCTGGAATTTCCACTTTTTGGGCCTTAGCTATAGACATTTTTAAGTTATCTTCAGCTAACTCTTGGGTAAATTCTGTCTTGGGAGACTGGCACCAGGCCACAAGTTCTCTGATATTAGCCCTTTCTACGATGACCTCTGGACCAAAATTAAACACATCCCAATTAACCCGGTGTGAACAACCAGCAATCACGATGGTATTAATCCCCTCTTTTTCTATATCTTCTTTAATAATCTTTGTCCCTTCGGCCAGACATAAACTTGAGTGAGTTTTACAAGGGACTTTAAACTCTTCTGTGACCATTTGGGAAAGTTTTTCAATATCTATTGCATCTCCAATGCCACAACCTGTACAAATATAAACACCAAGCTTTTTTTCCATGGAAATTACCTCCTCACAATAGTTTGAATGGCCTTAATCGCTGCCCCAGTAGCATCTTGAACACAGGAAGCTACATCCATTGGTCTCTTTGAACATCCCGCCGCATAAATGCCACCATCTTCTAAATCGGATAAGAAATTAAATTCATCATAAACTACCCCTTCAGCAGGAACTTTTTCCTCTGTGGTTACTGGCATCATTCCTGTAGCCAAAACTACCATTTCTACTTCCTGTTTTATTTTTTTTGCTGCTAAGGCCTCCTCGGCTTCCACAATGAGTGTTTTATCCTTTGTTTCTGTAATGTTAGCCACTTTTCCTTTAATAAAAGATACATTTTCAAGCTCTTTAATGCGATTATAGAAATCCTCAAATCTACCAAAGGCACGTAAATCTATGTAAAAGATATAAATCTTGGCATCAGGATATTGCTCTTTTATATAATTTGCTTGTTTCATGGAAGCAAGACAACATATAGCAGAACAATAGGGTAGGTGATTTTCATCTCTTGACCCGGCACATTGCACAAAGGCTATGCTTTTTGGAGGCTTATGATCAGAAGGTCGTAATATCTTCCCCTTGGTAGGACCATTTACTGCGGCCAACCGTTCCATCATTACATTGGTAATCACATTTGGGTATTTACCAAATCCTAATTTATCCATCTTTGTGGCATCATAAGGCTTCCAACCCGTGGCCCAAATAATGGCTCCTACTTTTAGGTCAACAGTTTTAACTTCTTCGTTTAGGTCAATAGCATTGTATGGGCAAACTTCTACACATTTGCCACACTTATTACAGGCAGTCTCATCTATAGCGTATTTGGCAGGAAAGGCCATTTCATGAGGCAGATAAATAGCCTTCGTTTTAGAAAGACCATAGTTAAACTCATCTGTTCTTTCTTCAGGACAAGCTTCAACACACTTTCCACATATGGTGCAATTGTTGTTGACATAGCGAGGTTTTATTTTGATAGTTACATCAAAGTTACCTGCCTGACCTAAAATTTTTTCCACTTCCGCTGAGGTAAAAAATTTAATGTGGGGGTTGTCTTTAATTCTTCTAAAGTTGATCTCTAAACCACAATATGGAGGGCATAACTTAGGGAAGTATTGGTGTAACTGAGCCACACGTCCCCCTAAGTATGGTCTTCTCTCAACGATTACTACATCATATCCTACTTCTCCAATCTCTACTGCTGCAGTCAAACCACTCATTCCCCCACCCACTACTAATACACTTTGAGTTGTCTTCCCATTCATAATCTCCTCCACTTTCTTTGAAACCTAATAAAACCTGTCTGGTGATTATCATATAACTAGATATCTGTCAAGAGAAAATTTGCTTCTCCTAATCTCCTCACAAAAATTTTATACCTTGGCCAAAATAATTATTTAGGTTAGAATTGACACATGCGGGCAATTGAGAAAATAAGAAACTTATATCAGGTAGCCAGAGATTATTTTTATTTCGGGGATGAAGTGTTTGTTTGTCAAGAACGTTATGAACCTGTGGTACTATTGGGTATCATTACCCTTATTTTAGATGGGAAGGAGCTCATCTACGGAAGTTATGGAAGTGGTAAAACAACTTCCAGTGAACGTCTCTCCAGTTTCATAAAAGGACTTCCTTTAGAATTTTTGCAAGCTACCACTATTTTTGGCCATCCCGAGCAGACAGAAGAAAAAATAAAGGCCACTCTTGACTTAGCCGCTCTTCAGAAAGAAGGACAGGAAATAGTAAGATGGCGAGTAGTTCCCTATGCCCCTGTAGTTATTATTGATGAAATAAATAGGCTTCCAGTGGGAAAGCAGAGTATGCTCCTCAATGAAGTGGACAGAAATATCTGGAATTGGCGAGGAGAAACCATAATTTTTAAAGAACAAAAGGCATTCTTTGCCACCATCAATTACCAAGATTTAGGTACTACTCAAATCATCCCCCCTCTTCTGGATCGTTTTGATGTAGCCGTAGAGACCACAAGACTTCATCCCATTAGGAAAAGGTTAGTGCGAAGAGGAATAGATGACAGCATTTTAAGCCACAAAACTCTAGCGGCAAGAATGCTTAATTTTATCTTGAGCCACAACAGAACTGAACAGGCCGAAGTGGTGGAAGCATATATTAACCAAATCTCTACAGAATTTAAGGAGCAAATAGAAAAAAGGTTCTCTGAACAGGGTATTTCCATAAAAATTCCTCGTAAGGAAGAAATGCAAGAAATAAAAGAAGAAATTGAAAATATTTCTGTCTCTGAAGATGTAGAGCTATTTTTAGATTATTTGGGACAAGAAGTTTACTGCCAAAAAAGCTTACAAAAAGATTTCTCTCGGTGTGGAGATTGTCATTATAAAAATTTCGCTTGTGCAGACCTTTACAGTATTTCTCATCGTGCTGAACAAAGTCTATTCCATTATGCTAAGGCACTTGCTTGGATAAATGGAGAAAGCAAAGTAAGCTTGGAACACTTACAGGCCATTTTCCCTTACGTATTATGGCATAGAACTAGTTTAAGTGACGAGAGAATGGCTAAAACAAGGGATATGGAAAAAGAAACTGGAGACCGCTTTTATGCAGTCTATGAAATTTTACAGGATGTAAAAAAACGATGGGAAGAGCATAGAAATTATCAAATAGATGCATATATGGCTTTAAAAAAGGAAGATACAAAGACCATTCTATCTTTAGCGGAGCGCATTGACCATCCATTTTTTAAGGCATTAGCTAGGGAGATTTAGAACCACTTTCTTTGCGGCCGGTTTTTCATTGGTATTTTCAACTTCAAGCAGACTACAATTGGATAGCCTGAATAAGGGTGAGAAATAAATAACCGAGCTTAATCTACTAGAAATTCAATAAAATCAGAGCTAATCCATTTACTGCCATCAAACACACTTTCGCCTGGAGGGACGATTACAACTCCAAAAACATAGCTTCCTTTGAGTTGCGTCTGAGTAAAAACTGTATCTCCCCATACGGTACTAAGAGCCCAGTCAGAAAATATAGGTGTGGGTGTCTCTATCACATGGCCATAGATATCCTGAAAAAATAGTATATTCCCATCAGGTAAGATTACTCCCGCATATAAGTCCACCTGTTTTTCTTTTTCTCCTCTAAGCAGAACAGCAGTAAGTCTCACCTCATTCCCCTGCTCAATATGATAACGTGAAGCAAATACCTTTGACAAAGCAGTATAGGGTTTTGACCAAATAAGTTGACAAAGACCATGACCATAATTGTTATCTGGTTGTGCAGAAAGGGCATAGGTCTGAGTAATTAAGGCTGTTTTGAGGATATTACTGTCATAATAGGGAGAAGCAGAGAGCAACAGGGCAGCAGTGCCTGCTACATGGGCGGCAGAGGCACTAGTGCCATAAAAAAGTTTATAACCATAAGTACTAGTAGTTACTCCATCTGGTGCACAGATATCGGGCTTGATTCGTCCATCCAAAGTAGGTCCTCTAGAGCTAAAATATTCTCTTTCATAGTTTAGACTCACTGCCCCAACGGCTAAAGCATCAGGGGAATCTGCAGGAGAAGTTAATTCTCCATAATCCACCCTATATTCAGGATATTTGCCAGGATTTCCATAAATTAATAATCGCAACCAAGCATCACCTGTGGCTTTAGTTTTGCGAATGAAAACCGCATAATTACCTGATTGTGGAACATGATAGCTGATAGTCTCCAAAGGCTCTTGTTCTCCAGCCTGTAAATTCTCAGAGGAAGCCACTTCTTGAAAACTCCCATTACCATTCTCCCTATACAAAAATAAATCATAATCTTGGTCAGTTACTGGCCATTTATTCCAAGTGAGTCTTATTTCTAAATCTTCCCCTTGAACTGCATAAAAAGAATTTCCTCCATCATAAGGTGTGAAATTATGCCAATTATCTTCATCAGGGTCAGAAAAATAACCTTGCCAATATTTTCCTGCTTCATTACCAGCAGAGTTTACCCAAAGGATATTATGTTTAGCCGCTCTTCGCACAAAATCACATGCAAAGCCTGTTCCATCTCCTGGAGTAACATTATCAAACCCTGCTGAAAGAGAAATAACTTGTATTCCCTGACTTAGAAGCCAATCCACTGCTTCCCCAACCTCCACATCGGTATTGGCAGTAACTAGAAACAAACGCTGAAGACCAGGAACAATATCATATATAAGTTCCGCGCAGGCAGTTCCATGACCTGTGTCAGTAGGAGAAGTAGAAAAGTTTTTTATTACCAAGTTTGATGTAGGAGGTAGCTCACTTCCAACCAGTGCTGAATAATTGCTAAAATCACTATCTATCACTGCTACATTTATTCCCTCACCATGATATCCTTGGGCATGCCATTGTCGGATATACATTCTATCTAAAGCTTCACTAACATAGTGAGGGGTGAGCTTATGGGGGAAACGAATATATTTTACCTCTGGCCAACTAGCGATGGTATTTATAATGGAAGGAGGAGAGAGCACTTGAAGCATGGCATTAAATTTAGCCTCAATTTCAACCCCTAAACTTTCTAAGCGAGAAATAATTTGAGGCATATGTTCCTTTTTATCCAAAATTATCACTATGGTAACCATATCCTTTTTAGGAGAAAGAGTTAGAAAAGAAAAAATCTTTCCATTGATAACTTTAGAAAGCTTGACTAAACCCACTATATGAGAAGAGAGTTTAGGATGTTTTAAAGTAAGATCCCTCTGATTTGCAAGAGACCATGAACCTATAGCCATTAGTAAAACTAAAACCACTATTATCCTTATGATTTTAAACCTCATTGGTTTATACCTCCTTTAAGTATTCAACTACACGATTTTGCAAAAAATATCAAGTTTAAAAATATTGAACATTCCCCAAAATTTAGAAGTCAATCTTTAAAAACATTCCTGTCTGCCGACAGGCAGGCAGGCCTGCCCGACCGCAGGCGGGCGGGCGAGCACTCCTTGACAGCTCCAGCTCTAAATAAAATATTTGTAGGTTTTCTTTTAGAGTTATTACGGATTTGGGAATAAAATTTCTCCTGTCTTAAATGAAAAATTATGCTATTAAGTTTCAAAGAATTAAGCTCTTTTGACAACTGAATAGGAGAAAATTGCGGGAACCTTCTTTGTGTTCCTAAGTGCCCTAAAAACCATAGAGGCTCCCGAAGGGAATTTTTGATGGTTTTTTGGGGAGTTACTGGGGTAGGTATGTTAAATAGGAAAAAGGCAACCATAGAAATAATGAGGTTCCCGAAAAAGGGGTGTTAAGTTTCCTATAATATGCAAGAAAAAATAGGTGCTTTTGCGTAAGAAACATTGACCCGATTTGAGGGGATTGCGACCTGACTTTTTAATTAAAATTTTATTGTAAAAATAATGATGTGGATTCTATGTTGAGGGAAAATCCTGTTATTTATGAAGAGGCTCCTAAAGATGACATTCTGTTAAAAGTTATAAAATGGCTATTTATCATGGAGGACATTATCTACTGGCATTATGAGGGACGAGCGTTTTTAAATAACTTCTTTGCATATGTTATAAATGAAATTGGAATTTTGCTTGCAAGGTGGACAAAAAAGCTACTTATCACACAGTCTGACGTAAGAGTGAATATTAGCCTGTCTTAGATTTAGATAAGGAACTTGCCCTTTGCCATTAATGGTTTCTTTACCTATTGTTCACCATAATTCTCAATCTCTTCGCTGCCTGACAAAGGTAGGAATATCTAAATCGTCTTCTTCCAGAGGGAGACGGCGGAATATTCTTGTTTTTTGATGTTCTTTCTCGTGTTTTTTCTCTTTCTTGGCCTTGTAATCTTCTAAAGACTGAGTTTTTTCTGTCTCCTCCAGAGGGATGCCATCTTGTTTAATACCAGTGGCAATTACGGTAATCATCATTTCATCACCCATAGTATCGTCTATTACTGTTCCCCAAATGATGTTGGCATTTTCGTCTGCTTCTTTATAGATAAGACTAGAGGCAGATTCCACTTCCTCTAATGTCATTTCACTGGAAGCGGTAATGTTCATTAATACTCCTTTAGCTCCTTTAATAGAGACGTCCTCTAAGAGAGGGCTTCTTATAGCCCTTTGGGCGGCTTCTATAGACCTATTATCACCACTAGATATACCTGTTCCCATCAATGCTAGCCCTTTTTCTTCCATGATTGTTCTAACATCGGCAAAATCAACATTGACCAATCCCTGAATGGTGATTAAATCTGCAATCCCTTTCACAGCATAATAAAGAACTTGGTCTGCCTTTTTAAAAGTTTCCAGCAAGGTAACTGCCCGTGGTTTTAGTTCTAAAAGGCGATTATTGGGAATAGTAATAATAGTATCTACTACTTCTCTTAACTGGGCAATGCCATTTTCAGCAATTTGCATCTTTTTTTTGCCTTCAAAACCGAAAGGTTTTGTTACTACGGCTACTGTCAATGCCCCCAATTCTTTGCTAGCTTGGGCTATTATAGGAGCAGCCCCTGTTCCTGTGCCACCTCCCATACCCGCAGTGATAAATACCATATCACTACCTTCTATAACTTCCTTAATTTGGTCTATGCTCTCCAGGCCTGCTTGTCTGCCTATTTCAGGATTGGCTCCAGCTCCTAACCCTCGGGTAACATTGACACCCAGTTGGATCTTAATGGATGCCCGGCTCATATCTAGGGCTTGTAAATCTGTATTGGCTGCAATAAAAGTTACATTTTTTAGACCTGATTCTATCATATTGTTAATAGCATTACCGCCTGCACCACCTACGCCGATTACTCTGATTTTGGCTGTTAAACCTTCTTCCAAAAAATCAACTCTCATTTTTACCCCCTTATATTTTAAAATGCTTCTTTAAACCAGTTTTTAATACCATTTATAAAACGTCCCAAAATACTCTGTTTCCTAAAGATAGAGTGACCATTACCTTTTTGGTTTTTAAACCCATACATAGCCAGGCCTACGGCTGTAGCATAAATAGGATTGCGGATGACATCCGAGAGCCCTCCTACTCCTCGCGGATAACCTACCCTTGTCGGTAGGTCAAAGATTTGTTCTGCAAGTTCAATCAATCCAGGTAGAAGGGAAGACCCTCCGGTAATCACCATTCCTGAAGCTAAAGTATCTTTTAACTCTGTCCTAATTAACTCTTGTTCTATTAAACATAGGATTTCTTCTACTCTAGGCTCAATAATTTGAGCCAAAACACCGCGGGAGATACTGCGAGATTTTTTATCTCCCAAAGCAGGAATTTCTATTTCTTCGTCTTTTTCTAGAAAACTGGTGTTAGCAATACCATATTTGAGCTTTATTTTTTCAGCTTCAGAAAGAGGGGTCCGGAGACCAAAAGCAATATCATTAGTAATATTTGTTCCTCCTACTGCCAAAATAGCTGAGTGTTTTATACTATTGTTTCCAAATACAGTAATATCTGTTGTCCCACCACCTAAATCTACCAAGGCTACACCCAGGGTTTTTTCTTCTTCAGTTAAAACAGCCCTACTAGCAGCTAAGGGTTGAAGGACAATTTCCACTACATCTAAACCTGCCCTCTGAATGCAACGAATGAGGGTTTGGACAGCAGCCACAGAGGCAGTAATAATATGCACCTGCACTTCTAATCTCACACCGGCCATTCCTTGAGGGTCATGAATTCCTGTTTGGTCATCCACTATAAACTCTTGAGGAATCACGTGAATGATTTGTCTTTCTGGAGGTAAGGAAACCATTCTAGCTGTTTCAATAACTCTTTCCATATCCTTACGGGTGACCTCACGATGTTTTAGGGCAATTACGCCTTGACTATTCAAGCTCTGAATGTGATTTCCAGCAATACCTGTATACACACTCCGAATTTCACACCCTGCCATCATTTCTGCTTCTTCAATGGCCCTTTTGATGGAGTTTATTGTTTCTTCTACGTTAACAACCATCCCTTTCCTCAAACCATGAGAAGGGTAACAGCCTACGCCGATAATCTCTAGTTTTCCTTCTTCACTAGGTTCTGCAACCACTGCACAAACCTTAGTTGTGCCAATATCCAGTCCTACAATAAGCCCTGCTCTCCGTGTCATCCAAACCTCCTATTCGGTTTTGGCATATATGCGATGGATGTTTGTTAAATCAATAAGTTTAATGCGGTTTTTTGTTCTCTGAAAGTAAGCTAAGACTTTCTGTAAATTTCTCAATTTTTCAGCAAAATTAGTATTTCCTAAGAGAAATTGATGGCCTTCTAAGGTAAAAATACTAAGGCCCAAATTTTCATCTACATGAATTTCTGAAAGTTTTTGACCAGAAAGGTTTTTTTGTTTCCATAGATTTAATAAGGAAATAGCGGTTTTAACTGCTACATCATTTGGAGAGGAAAGTCCTGTAATTATAGGAAGGTCTAAACTTTCAAAAATAAGACTTGGTGTGCATTCACCATTTTTTTCTACTATCCACCAATGTTCTCTGATATAAGCCCAAGCAATGGGCTGGCGTTCTGTAATTATTATTTTCACTGTATCTTTCCATCTCCGTTTGACAGAGGCAGTTTTTACTAAAGGAAGTTGTAATAGATGATGGGTAATCTTAGCAGTATGAATAGATAACAGACTTTTACCCTGACAATTTGCCAAAGAAAGGATTTTTTCTGTGGGGATGAGTTTGTTCCCTATGACTTGAACTGTTTTTATTTTAAAGAAAGGAAGGTGACACAGGTAAATATAACCCATGGTGAATATAATGCTTAATAAACAAAGAATTCCCATAATGCCTAAAATTATGGAATATGCTTTATAACCTGTTTTTTCCCTTTTATATCTATTTTTTCTCATTGGACCAATTTAATTTCTGGCTCTAATTTGATATTGTTATATTTTTCTATTTTCTCCTGGATCAATTCTATTAACCCTAGGACATCAGAAGCCTTAGCCTGTCCAGTGTTGATGATGAAATTAGCATGTTTTTCTGATACCTTTGCCCCTCCAATCTTTTTCCCTTTTAATCCTGCTTTTTCTATTAAATAACCTGCACTAATATTAGGTGGATTTTTAAATACACACCCTGCTGATGGAGAAAATAATGGTTGGCTGGTGAGTTTTTTGTGAAAATAGTGTTTGATAAGGGCCTTTACCTTTTGGGGAGTAGAAATATTTAAGTTTATTTGGGCAGATAGAAGGATAGTTTCAGGAGAAAGTTGTGTGTGACGATAGTTATACATTTTATCTTCCCAATTTATCCACAATATTTTATTTTCTGAAAATATCTTTATTTTCTTTGTTTTTTCCCCAATACTTTCTCCAAAGGCTCCGGCATTTGAAGCTATAGCGCCTCCTACAGTAGCAGGAATACCAGCCATAAACTCCAATCCTGTCCAACCTTTTTTAATGGATAAATTTAGCACATGAGAAATTCTGAGGCCTGCCCCAATTTTTAGAATAATATCAGAGTCTTCACTTTGCCATGTAATATCTTTTAGGGCTAATTTAATCACTATGCCATTATAACCATCATCCAAAGCCAAGGAATTACTCCCATTTCCCAGAAGATAATAAGGACAAGAACGCTTTTTGAGATAACATATTAAATCCGCAAGAAGCGTTTCTTTTTTCACCCAAATTACTGCTTTAGCCGGACCACCAATCTTAAAAGTGGTCAGTCTTTTTAAAGGATAGTTAGTTTTTACCACTCCGAATTTATTCAGTTCTTTCATATATCCTGACTTAAAATGGTTTCTCCAATTTGCCAAATATTTCCTGCTCCTAGAGTGAGCAAGATATCCATTGGTCTTAATATTTCTTTTAATTTATCTATAATAGCTGTAAAATCAGGGCAATAATCCACAGTTTTATATTGAGCAATACCATCTGCTAACCATTCTCCTGTAATACCTGAGATGGGTTTTTCACTAGCAGGATAAATTTCGGTCAAAATAAGTTTATCTGTTTTTTCAAAGGCAGTGAGAAAAGAGTTATAGAGGGCTTTTGTACGGGAATACCGATGGGGCTGAAAGATAGTAATTAAACGCCGATTAGGCCACCTTTGTTTAATGGCCTCCAATACAATTTTGATTTCAGTAGGATGATGGCCATAATCATCTACAATTAAGATTTTATTTTTTTCTCCTTTGATTTCTAACCTCCTGGCTACCCCTTTAAAATTTTTTAAGCCTTGGATAGCGGTTTTTATCTCTATATTTAAAACTTTAGCTACTGTCAAAGCAGCTAAGGCAGCAAGGACATTGTGTTTCCCAGGCAAGGATAAAAAAACATCTTCCAGTTTTTTCTCTTGAATATAAAGAGCGAATTTAGTACTAGTATTAAACTCAATTTCTCTAGCTTCTATATCCTGTCCAGGGGTAATCCCATAGCTGAGATAAGGAATTTTTAAATTTTTTACTAAAGTTTTTAATCTAGGGTCATCACCGCAAATAATAGCAGTCTCTTTTACTTGATTTAAAAACTGAGCAAAGGTGGTTTCAATAGTATTTATGTTTTTATAATAATCTAGATGATCGGCATCTATATTGGTAAATACCCCTATCTCAGGATGTAAAAGGAGAAAACTTCCATCGCTTTCATCAGCCTCTGCGACTAAATATCTGCCATTACCTAACCAGGCATTTAAACCACTGGTATTTATCTGTCCTCCAATGATTGCTGTGGGTTTTAATTTTGCTGTTTGTAAAATATGAGCAATCATAGCTGAGGTGGTGGTTTTGCCATGAGTGCCGGTAATAGCAATACCCCTTTTTTGCCCCATAAGATAGGCCAATAGTTGCCCTCGAGAAAGCAGGGGTAATTTTTTTTCTTGGGCTGCTTTAATTTCAGGATTGTCTTCTTTTATAGCTGAGGAATAAATAATTATTTCTGCTCCATCTATTTGTTCAGGACGATGTCCCAAGTAAATAGTGGCTCCTTGAGTCGCAAGTCTTTTTAACAAAGGGTTAAAATGGAGATCAGAACCACTGATTTGATAGCCCAACTCCAGGAGAACATGGGCTAGTCCACTCATACCAATTCCACCAATGCCTATAAAATGAAAACTATGCCACGGCAAGCGCATAACTTTTTTCCTCCAGTATTTGTATACACAAATTTGCGATTAGGTCAGCAGCTTCCGGTTTACCTAAACTCCTAGAAGCATTAATCATCAGTCCTAAGCGATTTTGGTTTTTGACTAAGTTTACTAAAATATCTGCTAGTTTTTTACCTGTGAGTTCTTCTTGAGGGATACAAATACCTGCCCCGGTCTTTTCTATTAGCTTGGCATTATAAAGTTGGTGCCCTGTGGCCCAGGGGTAGGGGATAAGAATGCTAGGTAAACCAAGAATAGCAATTTCTGCCAGGGTAGTGGCACCTGCTCGACCTACAACTAAATCCACCTGAGCATAGGCAGAACTCATGTCTTTTATAAATGGAATGACCTCTCCTGGGATTTTTTCTTTTTCATAGATTCCCTTTATTTTTGAAAAATCTTTCTTTCCTGTCTGATGTAGGAACTTCAGTTTGTATGAATAATTTTTCAAATAAGGCCAAGCTTCACATACTGCCTTGTTGATAGCTCTTGCTCCTTGGCTTCCACCTAAAATAAGTATTCTAAAAGTCCCATCTTCTATTTTTTTCTTTTTTAGGTTTAGGATTTCCTTTCGCACCGGATTTCCAGTGAGAAGGCATTTTCCCATAGGGAAGTAACCAATAGAGCTGGGATAGGTAACACATATCTTTTCTGCCCATCGGCTAAGAATGCGGTTGGCCTTTCCGGGCACGGCATTTTGTTCCTGAAGGACAATAGGAATATGAAGACGTCTAGCTGCCATTACTACAGGAACAGACACGTAACTTCCAGTGCCCAATACTAGGTGAATGCCTTCCTGGCGAAGGAGTTTTAAAGCTTGTTTCAGTCCTATGAGTATCTCCCAACTTCCTTTTAGTCTAGCAAAAAAGTTTTTACCCACTAAACCACCGGCCTTGACATTATAAAAAAGAAAACCATAATGGCTAACAATTTCTTCTTCTAGTCCCGCTTTTCTACCCACAAAGATAATTTTCTCTATCTTTGGACATACCTCAAGACTCTGAGCAACTGCAATTCCTGGGAAAATATGTCCTCCACTACCTCCAGCAACAATGGCTATTCTATACATTTATCTCCTACCTTGCATATATATGTTTTCTAAAATGCCAATACCAATCAAGTTTGCCCAAAGAGCGGTTCCGCCATAGCTTATAAAAGGTAGAGTAATTCCCTTTGGGGGTAAAAGACCAAGGCATACACCCATATGAATGCTAGCCTGCATAAAAAACCATAAGCTAATACCCAAAGCTAGATAAAACCCAAATAAATCCCTGGCAGCTCTAGCAATTTTTATACCTCGCCAAAAGAGGAGTAAGAATAGAAATACTACTAAAGATACCCCACAAAACCCTAATTCTTCACCGATAATGGAGAAAATATAATCTGTGTAAGGTTCTGGTAAATAAAACAGTTTTTGTTGACTTCCACCTAATCCTTGTCCTAAAATGCCACCACTGGCAAAGGCCAGTTTTGAGTGTAAGATGATATATCCTACCCCTAAGGGGTCACTTGGAAGATTTAACTCAGGGATTAACCATTTAAGGAGTGGCCTGAGAAAATTTAACCATTCCAGCACACGTTTAACTCGGTAAGGGGCACTGATGAGGAGATAAATTAAGGCTAATAATATGGGACAGGTAGTGAGAAATAGATGCTTTATTTTAACCCCTCCTATAAAGAACATACAAAGAGTCAGTCCACCTAAAAATACTACTGTTCCCATATCTGGTTCAAGTATCAAAAATCCTGCAATTATGGCATAGATGATTAATCCTGGTAATACACCTGTAGAAAATGATTTTATCTTTTCTTGACGAGAGAGAAGAGCAGCTAAATAAATGATATATACTATCTTTACTAACTCAGAAGGTTGGAAGGAAAAGGGTCCTATTTTAATCCAGCGAGTTGCACCATTTGTGGTTTTACCTAAACCCGGAACAAATACCAATAAAAGACCTAGGATGGCAAAAAGTAATAATGGATAAGTAAGACGTTGATAACGTTGATAAGGAATATATCTTACCAAACCTATTATGAAAATAAAGCCTATAAAGGCGTAAAAAGTTTGCTTTTTAAAAAAATGATAAGGGTCTCCATAATATCTCTGTGCTAGCAAAAAACTACTGCTTAATATCATCATTAACCCCAAGCCAGTTAGAGTAAAGACTAATATAATTAATCCCCAATCCCATTTTTGATGTAATTGTTTAAAGCTCATAAACTGCCCTTTTAAACACCCTTCCTCTTTCTTTGAAATCTTTAAACATATCAAAACTAGCGCAGGCAGGAGAGAGTAATACATTTCCTTTTGGTTTGGCTAATTCCCAGGCTTGTTTTACAGCTTCTTCAAGGGTTTTGGCTTCCACTACAGGGATAATTTCTTTGAAAGATTGGGCAATTTCTCTCTTTGCTGAGCCTATTACTACTACAGCCTTAAGTTTAGTAGTTCCTCGTTTCCCAAAAGGTGTAAAATCCTGTCCTTTCCCTAAACCACCAGCAATGAGAACAATCGGGGCTCCTAAACTATCTATTGCACATAAAGTTGCTTCCACATTAGTTGCCTTAGAATCGTTATAGAAAGAAACTCCGTTTAAAGAACGAACCCATTCTAGGCGATGCGCTAATCCTGGAAAGGAAAAAATTATCTCTTTAGTGATTTGGAAATCGCATTGGGTAATTTGGGCAATAAGAAGGGTAGCCATTATATTTTTATAATTATGTCTTCCCAATAAACGGGTATCTTTTATACTTAAACTCCATTTTTCATAGAGCTCTGCTATAATATTTTCTTCTGTAAGATAAGCACCTGGGATGTAGGTTTTTTTCAGACCAAAAAGAAGTTTTTGGCTTTTTGTGTTTAGCCTTTTAACACCATCAATTAACTTCTTATTATCTCCCTCCAAAATGGACCAATCATTTATTTTCTGATGTTGAAATATTTTTAGCTTACAATGCAGATAATTATTAAAATCATTATGTCTATCTATATGGTCTTCAGAGACATTCAAGCAAGCAGCAATCCAAGGATGAAAGTTAGAAGTGGTCTCTAATTGGAAGCTACTGATCTCTGCCACAATATAGTCTAAGTTTTTTTGCTCAATAGCGTTTATTAAGGGTTCTCCAATATTTCCTCCCACCCAAACATTTTTACCATTAGCCTTTAGGATTTTTCCCAAAAGTGTTACTGTAGTAGTTTTTCCATTTGTGCCTGTTATAGCAATTATTGGGGCATTGAGATAAGGATAGACCAAGTCTAATTCTCCAATAATGGGAATGCCCTTATTTCTAGCTATATTTAAGACTGCTAAATCTAAAGGTATACCAGGACTAACTACGATATAATCAGCACTTAAAAAAGTTTCTTTTTGATGCCCGCCTGTTTCTATGGTAAAGTTAATATCCTTTAACGCTCTAATTCTATCTTTCAGTTTTTCTAAAGGAGAAGTTTCTGAGACTGTAACCTTTCCCCCATGTTGGGCTAAAAACCGGGTTATAGCTATCCCGGTTTTTCCTAAACCTACTACCACAAAGTGTTTGTTTTTTATCTCAAAGTTCATATCTATCTTAGTTTTAAAGTGCTAAGGGCTGTTAAGGCTAAAATAATGCCAATAATCCAGAATCGCACGATGATTTTGGGTTCAGACCAACCTTTGAGCTCAAAGTGATGATGTAAAGGACTCATTTTAAAAACCCGCTTTCCTCCAGTAAATCTGAAGTAGGCTACCTGTATAATCACAGAAATGGCTTCTAGGACAAACAGACCTCCGATGAACATCAACAAGATCTCTTGCTTAACCATTATGGCTACCGTACCCAAGACTGCCCCTAAAGATAGAGAGCCTACATCACCCATAAACATCTCGGCGGGATAAGTATTGTACCAAAGAAATCCCAAGCAAGCTCCCATTAAAGCCCCACAAAAAACGGCCACTTCTCCTATTCCGGGAACATAAGCAACTTGAAGATAATTGGCAATTTTAATATGGCCAGCTAGATAACTTAAAAGAAGATAACTTCCAAAAGAGATGCTTAAAGGTCCTATAGCCAGTCCGTCTAGCCCGTCTGTGAGATTGACTGCGTTGGAACTTCCTACTATAACTAGAGTCAAAAAAAAGTAATAAGCATAGCCCAGATCAGGCGTAAATGCTTTGAAAAAAGGCACATAAAGCCGGGTGGAAAAGTGGAGATATTTAAATAGAATGATACCGATGATTAAGGCAGATAAAATTTGGAGGCCAAACTTGGTTTTGATAGAAAGTCCTTTGCCGCCTTTTATTTTTTGATAATCATCTATAAAACCAATGAGACCAAATAACACACAGACTAAGAATAACACCCAAATGAAGCTATTGGTTAGAACACTCCATAAAAATACGGTTATGAACACCGAGAGTAATATGGGGATTCCCCCCATGGTAGGTATGCCTATTTTAGAATTGTGAGTTTGAGGTTCATATGCCTTTTTTGTTTTGGACCAATGTTTTGTTTGAAATAATCTCATAAACCAAGGGACAAGATACAGTGAAAGAAGAAGAGCCGTTAAAATAGCATAAGCAGTCCGAAAGGTAATATAGCGAAAGACATTAAAACCAATCCAATATTCATGTAAGGGATAAAGAAAATGGTATATCATACCTTTACTCTTTTAACTAATCCTCCAAAATCTAAAATATGTGAGGCCTTAAATAAAATTACATCTGAGGGTGCACTTATTCTTTTTAATAAAGAAATAATTTCTTCTTTCTGTTTTGCCTTATAGATCTTATGTTCATCCATCCCTGTTTCTAAGGCCCCTTTTTTTATCAAATCTGCATATTGCCCATAAATAATTAATGCCTTTAAAGGTATCCTACCTGCCTGTCTTCCTACTTCTTGATGCCAGTAAATGGCAGTTTTGCCTAATTCTAACATATCTCCAAGGACGGCTATTTTGGTGCTTGAGAATTGTTTTAGGGTGTTTAAGGCTGCTTCCATAGAAGCAGGGTTGGCATTATAGCTATCATCAATGATGGAAATACCATCTATACCTTTACAAAGACATAACCTTCCAGGTAAAGGGGAAAAGGTTTCTAAGGCGTATTTAATATTTTCAGGAGGCAATTTGAAATATACACCTACAGCCGCAGCAGCAAGTAAGGCATAAATCTGGTGTTTACCTAAAAGCTGAGTTTGAATAGAAAGGGTGGTTTCTGGCAACACTAATGTAAAATGTATGGTGTTGTTTTTTAAAAATATATTTTTAGCCCTAACTTCTCCTTTTTTTATCCCAAAGCCCATTTTTTCTTTATTGAAATCTCTGGCCAATTCAGATACCAGAGGGTCGTCTTGATTGTAAATGAAGCAATCTTTGATGTAATTTAAAAGCGCTCCCTTTTCTTTTTGAATGCCTTCAAGGGAGTTTAAGCCTAATAGATGGACAGGTTGAATGTTAGTAATGATTCCTATATTAGGTTGAGCAATAGAGGAAAGTAATGCTATTTCCCCTTTGCTGTTGGTACCCATTTCTATACAAACGGCTTGGTAAGAGTTGTTCAAACCCAAAAGGGTAAATGGTAGGCCAATTTGATTGTTATAATTGGCTTGATTTTTAAGCACGGCAAAATGCTGTGTTAATAAATGAGCAATGGCTTCTTTGGTGGTGGTTTTTCCATTACTACCTGTCACTCCAATAAGGGGTAAGTAACTATATTTTTGCCGTTGAAAAGAAGCTAATTTACCCAAGGCCTCTAAAGTATTATCTACAGCAATGATGGCTGCATCTTGGTAAAGATTAAAGCTGTATTGTTTTTTATTTAGAATAACCCCCCTTGCCCCCTTTTTGATGGCTTCTGGAATAAAATTGTGTCCATCATATCTGCTTCCTTTCAAGGCAATAAATAAATCATTGGCTTGCACTGATCTAGAATCATCGGTTATTCCACTAAAGGAATGCACAGTAGTATTTTTTACTAAATTTCCTTTAATACTCTCTAATACCTCAGTCAACTTCCAATTCCCTGTTTGCCGCATTTTTTAATGCCTTTTTCACCTCTTCCCTATCACTTAAGGGATATTTTTTATTGCCTACTATTTGATAGTCTTCATGTCCTTTACCAGCAATGACTACTACATCGCCCTTCTGGGCACCCCTAATAGCCATGGCAATGGCCTGTGGTCTTTTAGGAATAATATAATAGAGTGCATTTTTTTTAATTCCCATTTCTATATCCTGAATAATCTGGCGCGATGGTTCATTTCTAGGATTGTCATCAGTGATAATAACCATATCACTTAGTTCACTGGCAATTTTTCCCATAAGAGGTCTTTTTCCTTTATCTCTATTGCCCCCACAGCCAAACACTGTAATGAGCCTTCCCTGACAAAGAGGACGTAATGTTTTTAATACCTGTTCTAATGCATCTGGTGTGTGGGCATAATCTACTAACACTTCAATACCGTTTTGAGAAAAACGTTCCAAACGGCCACAAATAGAGGAAACTTTTTCCACACCTGTTTTGATAATGTTTATAGGTAAATCCATGGCTATTCCAGCAGCAACGGCGGCCAAAATATTATATAAATTTGGTTTGCCTATTAAGGGTGAACAAATAGAAAATGATTCTATGGGAGTATGGATGTAAGCTGTGGTTTTATTTATAGAGATTTGGAAATTTTCGGTCCAGATATCAGCTTTAGATGAAAGTCCATAAGTAATACAAGGACATTTTATTTCTTCTAAAATCCTTTTTCCATAAGGGTCATCTAAGTTGATAATAGCCTTGCCTTTGCTTCCCAAATAATGAGTAAAAAGTTGCTTTTTACATGCAAAATATGCCTCCATGTCTTTATGAAAATCCAAGTGGTCTTGGGATAGATTGGTAAATATGGCTAGTTGAAATTGGCAGCCAGCCACTCTTTTATAAAATAAGGCATGAGAAGAGACTTCCATTACTACATGGCTAACTCCTTCTGTAACCATTTCTTTAAAGAGTCTTTGAATGTCTAAACTCTCAGGAGTAGTTAAAAAGGCAGAAATGGTTTTGTTTCCATATTGATAGTTAATAGTGCCAATGATGCCTGTTTTTCTTCCTGCTTCTTTCAAAATAGAAGCAATGAGATAGCTGGTGGTAGTTTTTCCATTGGTGCCAGTAATCCCCATGAGGTTGAGTTTTTTGGCTGGGTGTTGATAAAAAGCGGCCGCAAGCAAGGCCGCTGTTTTTCTGACATCAGAGGCTTGGATGTAAGTAATACCATTATGTCTTGGAACTGGGTATTCTTGAGCCAAAATGGCTACTGCTCCTTTTGAAATGGCTTCACTAACATAGCTAATTCCATCATGTTGTGTGCCTTTTAAGGCCACAAAAAGACTGTTTGGAGAGGCCAGTTTAGAATTAAAAACAATGTTATTTATTTCCTTTTCCACATCACCTGTAATATTTAAAGGCTGAATGTCTTTTAAGATTTCTCTTAGTTGCATCAATTAGCCTCTAACTGGAGCAGACATACATTGTTTTTTATTTTACTACCTGGAGGTGGGATTTGCTTAACCACCTTTCCAGTCCCCTTTATTTTAACTTTTATATTTGCATCTTGCAAAATCTTAAAGGCCAAGCGCAGGGGAAGGCCACGGAGGTCAGGCATGATTCCATCAATAACTACAGGAGGTGTAATATTTTGTGTGGTTTTCAAATTTGTTGAAGGTAAAGTAGTATTTTCTACCATTCTCATAGTAGGAGAGGATGGAGGTATTTGCCACTGCCAAATAAGATGTTCAGCGATTTCTTTAAATACAGGTGCAGCCACTATGCCTCCATAACCCATGCCCTTAGGCTCGTTGATTATAATGCTAATAACCGCCCGCGGATGGTCAACAGGGAAAAATCCTACAAATGAGGAGATATATTTATTTTTTTGATATTTACCTGTTCTGGGATCTATTTTTTGAGCGGTGCCTGTTTTGCCAGCAATTTTATATCCAGGGATAGCAGCCATTTGCCCTGTGCCTTTTTCTACTACTTTATGTAAGATATTTTTTATTAAAGAAGCCGTTTGGGGAGAGATAACACTACGTTTTACTCTTGGTTTAAATATCTTTATTTCCTTTCCTTTGGCATCTTTAATATTTTTTATCAACATAGGATACATCAATGTTCCTTTATTAGCTATGGCTGCATAAGCCAATGTTAATTGAAGGGCAGTAACGGCCAGACCCTGGCCAAAACAAGCACTATCTGTATCTACTTCTGTCCATTTTTTTAGGGGACGTATCAAGCCACTGGCTTCTCCTGGTAAGTGTATTCCTGTTTTTTCTCCAAATCCAAATTTTTTTATATATTGGTAAAAACATTCCTTTCCTACCTTTTCGCCAATTTTAACCATACCAATGTTAGAGGAGTAAATCACAGCATGTTCAACTGACATCCATCCAAAGGGTTTTACATCATGGAAGACAGCGCCTTTTATTTTATATCTACCTTTTTCGCCATAAATAATATCATGACGAGACCAAATTTTTTCATTAAGGGCTGCTGCTAATAATACGGGTTTAAAAGTAGAACCTGGCTCAAAGGCGTCAGTGATTGCCCGGTTACGCCAAATATTAGGATTGGCTTTCCAGAAATAATTTGGATCAAAGGGAGGATAGTTGGCTAAGGCTAGAATTTCTCCAGTTTGAGGAACAATTACTACAGCACACCCACTTTTAGCGTGCCATTTTCTAACTGCTTTTTTTAAGGCCTCTTCTGTTACATATTGGATTTGGTAGTCTAGGGTTAAATATAAATTATGTCCATCTTTGGGAGATTGAATAGGAAGACGAGGAGAGAGAGTAATATGCCCCCTTGCGTCTTTAATTCCAAAATAATAACCTGGCTTTCCTTTTAAAAGGTAGTCAAACTTACATTCTATACCTTCCAGACCTTTGCCATCCAGTCCTACAAAGCCCAACACTTGGCCTCCTAAAAAACTATGAGGATAACGTCTACAATTCTCTGGCTTAAAAGCAAGTCCCTTTATATTTAATTTTTCTATTTTTTCTGCCTCTTTTTGGGAAAGCCAACGTTTAATCCAGATAAATTCTCCTTTTCTTTTTAGTTTTTTTAGTAATTTTTGTGTCTTTATGTGTAAAATTTTGCTCAAGCGTTTAGCAGTAGTATAGGGATCAGTTATTTGATTAGGACAAGCATAAAGAGAGGGTTTTTGCACAGTAATGGCCAATTCTTCTCTATACCTATCATAAATAAAACCACGTTTGCACGGGATAGTGATTTTAGTTAAGTTTTTTTTTAAGGGTAGTATGTCTACTACTTGTAACCTAAAGGCCTGGATTAAGATACAAAAAGCAAAGAAAGAAAAACCCCCCACTAAAATTGCAATTCTTAATTTAATTTCCTTCATTTAATTTAATAATATTTTCTGGGACTTGAAGTCCTAATTTCTCTGCTTCCCCTTTTAGATAACTAGGAGAGGTAAGATGAGCCCATTGTGAACGCAAGGCATAATTATGTTCTTTAAGCCGTTTTTGGACCTGCATGGCTTCAGTAATTTGAAAACCTATCTGAATACTGTGCATACTTAACCAAACATAGATTAAACAAGTAACAAGGATTATAAGGATGTTAATACCCACCCATTTTATTTGCCATGAATAGGTGCGAAGTTTTCTATTTGCTCGTGCCCATACAGCGATAGTCACTTTTCCCTCCTGGATTTCCTTTAAAATACTCTTCAATTGCTATTTGCAATCTTTTAAGGTCTACTGGTTTTTCCAAATATACGTTGGCTCCTGCTGCATTAAATTCTTTTCTTAAATTCGAACCCGTTAAGGCAATCACATAGGTTTCTGGATACTTCTTTTTTATGATTTTTGTAAATTTTGGTCCGCTCACTTGAGGCATTAGGCCATCAGTAATGACTACATCATGACGGTCGTCTTTTAAGATTCCTAATGCTTCAAAGGCATTTCCAGCACTATTTGCTTCCCATCCACAGAGTTTAAAAAAACTCACTAAAAGTTCTCTTATTGCTGGTTCATCTTCTACTACCAGTATTTTTGTCATAAGTGTTTTCATATCATCCTCCTTTTTCTAAAGTTTTATGGCCTAAATTCTATAGCCCTCAATTTGGCACTCCTTGCCCTTGGGTTCATAGCCAATTCTTCTCTGCTGGGCTGCACAGGCTTTTTGGTCAACAACTGCACTTTTCCTTCCTTTGCCCAATTTCTAAAGGCATTTTTTACCAATCTGTCTTCTAAAGAGTGAAAAGAGATAATGACTACCCTGCCTTTGGGGGCAAGTAGCGACAAGACTTGATTAAGAAATTGTTTCAAGTTTTCTAATTCTTGATTGACCACTATGCGTAAGGCTTGAAAGGTCCTGGTGGCAGGATGAATATGTCTTGGCCAGTTTCTTCTAGGAATAGCATTAGCAACTATTTCTGCCAACTGAGTGGTGGTTTTAATAGGCATTTTCACACGTGTTTCTGTAATTTTGCGAGCAATACGATTTGCCCATCTTTCTTCTCCATACTGTTTAATTATCTCTGCAATCCGTTTCTGTGACCACCGATTTATAATTTGAGAAGCAGTGACACTAGCGGTGTTATCCATACGCATATCAAGAGGACCTGGATGAAGAAAACTAAAACCTCTTTCTGGGGCAGCCAGTTGAAGAGAGGATATGCCTAAGTCAAGTAAAAATCCATCTACTTTTTCTATATGCAAGCCACTCAAGATTTCTCTCCCCCTGGCATAATTTCCTTTTTTTAAAATATAACGTCCTACATAAGGGGCGAGTTTCTTTTCTGCTTGTATTAAAGCCTCTCCATCTACATCAAGACCAATAACAAAACCATTGGGAGCAGATGCCTCTAGAATGGCTTGGGTATGACCACCACCTCCTACCGTTCCATCTACAAATATTTTTCCTGGACCACAATTGAGATAGAATAAAACTTCTTTTTTCAGAACAGGAATATGTTTTTGATTTTCCATGCATCATAGACCCAAATCAGCTATCACATTGCTAATTTCTTCAAAATTTTCAGTGAGGAGCTTCATTTCTTTTTCCCATCGCCCCTTATCCCAAATTTCAAATTTATTTAACATTCCAGCAATAATTACATCTTTTTTTAACCCTGCATGTTCTCGTAAAGCAGGTGGCACTAAAATACGCCCTTGTTTGTCAAAAGTGCATTCTACGGCACCAGAGATAAATAATAATTGAAATTTTCTCACTTCTGGTTTAATTTGAGGTAACTTGCTCACTTTCTCCTCAATGACAGACCACTCTGCTAAAGGGTAAGCCACTAAAGAAACACCCAGGCTGGTAAGCATTATTCCCTCTTCTTTATATTTCCTTTTCAATACTTCTCTAAAATGGTTGGGAATACTGAGCCTTCCTTTTCCATCGATAGAGTGAATATATCTTCCTCTAAATACATTATTGTGCTTTTGTGGGAATTTTTGGTTCATTTCACCACCTTTTGACACTCTTACAGCAAAAAAAAATTTTTGTCAAGTAGAAATTTTACAGTTTTATTGACAAGGGTTTTTAGGTTGTTTAAAGTTAGGCAGAAAATGAAAGATTTCAAAGGTATTTATAAACAGTTAGTTGGTGATTGTTTTCCTTCTACAATAAAGATTTCCATTGGTGGACAAACATTTATTTACCAAAAAAGGAGTTGGGAGGTAGATGGAGAAAAAAAAGGGCTACGTTATGGTGAAAATCCTCATCAAATGTCGGCCTTGTATGAGTTAATCAATGGGAATATTATATTAGGTGATTGCCACTTTATTAGTCCTGGTCAAGGTTTGGTGAGTGCCTTAACTGAAAAAGACTTTCACCAATTTGGAAAACATCCCAGTCAGATTAATCTAACTGATTTAGACCGTGGTCTTCAAATTTTACGTTATCTTATGGACAAACCGGCGGTGGTAATTATAAAGCATAATAATCCCTGTGGAGTGGCTTATGGTAACAGTTTAACTGAGGCTTTTCACCGTGCTTATTTTGCAGATAGGATTGCTGCCTTTGGTGGTTGTGTAGTGGTAAATCGGAGTTTGGATAGAGAAACAGCAGAGGAAATAAGTCAATATTATGTAGAATTGATAGCGGCACCAGACTATGCTTCTGGGGTAGTAGATATATTAAAACAGAGAAAGAATTTACGTATTGTGGAGATTAAGCGTATAGAACGTTTGGCGGATTATGTAAACAAAACCTGGTTAGACTTTAAAAGCTTAATGGATGGAGGTCTTATTTTACAACAATCGCCATATACTAGGATTAAATCTAAAAAAGACTTTTATCCTGCAGAAACGGAATATAAAGGAAAGACATACCGTATTAAACGAGTTCCTACAGAGAAGGAATTTAAGGATTTATTATTTGGTTGGTATATAGAGCAAGGGGTTACTTCTAATTCTGTAATTTTTGTGAAAGATGAAGCTACAGTGGCCATAGGTACTGGTGAACAAGATAGGGTAGGGGTAGTAGAGATTGCTATTTTTAAGGCATATACCAAATATGCAGATAGCCTTTGTTTTAAAAAGCATAATATTCCTTATAAACAGTTGGAAAAAGAAATAGCAGAGGGAAAGCGTCCTTTAAGTCAAAAAGAAGAGATTGATTTTTTGACTAAAGATGCATATGGAGGAATTAAAGGAGCTGTGATGGTCTCAGATGGTTTTTTCCCTTTTAGAGACGGAGTGGATGTAGCCATTAAAGAAGGTATTACAGCTATTGCTCAACCAGGTGGTTCTATTAGGGATTTTGAATCCATAGTTGCCTGTAATGAGGCTAAACCACCAGTAGCTATGGTCTATACTGGAGAACGTGCATTTAGACATTAAGGAGAAAAAAATTATGTCTATTCGACAAACAGCCCAAGAATTATATCAAATAAGCAAAAAAATAGATTTGTTAAAAAAACAAATGGAAAAGGCTAATGAGGAAGAGAAAAATAAGTTAAGGATGGAATTATCTCAACTTGAAAAGGAAAAGCTTCACTTGAGGCGGAAATTAAATAATTTAAAAGGAAAGCCGCTTCCTATTTAGGAAATAACGAATTTAGGGAATAACTCCAATATATGTTTTAGGCAAGGGGTTATCCAAATAATCCTTCAATTTAACATTTTTCTGTAAACGCATTATGTCAAATGCAAAGACATGCTCCCTATTCCTCTAGGAAATATCCTCTTCGTGTAGGTTCAAGTAACCCAGCTTGTTTCAAATAGGTTCAAGCCCAAGCAACACAATTATCAAAAATGACCTGTTGACCACTTGGAAGTAATTGCTTCAACTCATCTTCTGTCAATTTGAAATGAGCGGCAAGATGATCAATAGTTTCTCGAAGGGAGTATTCGTGTTGATCGCCAAGAAATTTCAATAGAGGAAGCATGCAGGTTTGATAATCAGGAATTGCCATCGACTATATCCTTTGGGGGGATAACGACTGAAATCAACAGCGGCAATAGCCGTCTGCTGTATTGAATTGTTAGGCTTATAAAACTACATATTTCGCAATTATAATTAGTATTATTATACCTCCATAAAATCCCCAAACAGAGAAAAATTTTATTACATTCCACTCATTCGCCAGTCCGTTTGAGATTCCAGATGTAAGTGGTGGTGCAGTTTTCAAGTGTTTCCGTTTCGATTTTTGTGCTGCCAGAAATAGTATTAATATCTGTGGTCTGACCTTCATAATGCAGAGGTTCAAGATCATATTTTTGTCTTTCCCTTGTAAAAGGACCCATTGATTTTTTCTTTGAATTTCCATTGCAAACATCAGTATAAATGTCAGTTCGGGTCACTTTACCTTTCCACCATAATCCCGAAACGCCGAAATCAAATGTATATCGGTTTGACAATCGATCAACGTGTATGGAAGGAGAAATATCAAGGTATTCCTCTACGAGTGTACCAATCATTTTGAGTGTGGACTGTTGTGTGTCCCCGGGTTTTTTTCTGAATGTTTTACCGGTTTGTTTATCTTTGCAATCCGCCCAGCCTTTTTGTTCAAAGGTCTTTAGCAGATACCGGCTGGTTCCGGATACGTCTTTACCCAAAATCACGGCTGGTTTCCCCGGCGTTGTGAGAAATCTTATGGTCAAATGGACGGTCCTGTCAGTGGATAAAATCGATTCCTCCCTGACCCAAAAACCTCTCTTATTGTTTTTTATTTCATTCTTTTTGTACGAACATGTTTGATTCACGATCACAGTCCCCGTCCAGTCATACCCTTTCTCAACGATTGTCACACCGGCTGAAGCACGCGCTTTGTCAGGATATTTTTTCGGCTGAAAGGTGGCATGGACGGTCATGGTACTTTCTTTTAAACCGTTTTTATATCTTACGGCAATATTCCCATCCGTTTGAGTGAAGGTTTTCCCCGAAGGAGAGACGGTTCCGTCTATCAGTCCTTCCGGCGACAGCAGTACGGGCTTGCCGCTTAGCGGCTGTTCGCCTCCCTGAGGCAGAAGTTTCTTGAGCTTAAATTTGATCTCGGTTGTCTTTTCAGGGAAAACATAGCCCTCTGATTCTCCGCGCAGGCATATACCGGCAATAGGAATGAATACCTCTTTGGTCACCTCTTTGCGTACTCCACAAACTTTTATTTTAAATGTATCAATGGAGCGTTCCATGCCTTTCTTCAAAGTGTATGTGACGGACGCACCTTCCGGTCTTTGAATAGATATTTTTATAAAATTAAACCTCGTATTGGGACCCCCTCCTTGCAAGAATCCGCGGGTTGGGCGAATTTCTCCCCTTGCGGTTTTTATCGGCAGCAATACAGCCAGCCCATGGGATCTTTCCCAGACGTACTGGCCTTTGCAGTTTTTGACTTTAATTCCAATCTCCATTTCCCGCTCTGCCTCAAGCGGTGAAACATACTCCTTTTTCAAGGTCACCAGGATTTCAGGTCCGCGTGGCGGCACGGGATGCGAGGCTTCATACTCTTCGATCCTGCCACGGATGCTTCCATAGCCGTCGTCAATATTGTGCTCGATTGCAATAAAAATATCATTTTCATAATTTCCATACTTGGAAACAGTATCTTTTGCACCAAGGACACCGGCCTGCTCATAAATACAGTGCCCTGTTTGTTTTAATACCGAAACAACATTAAAGGCGTTGTATTCACTGATAAGCACTCCACCCGCTTCGATATCCTCGCCGGCACCGATCGTTGTAATATCGAAGATCATAATATAATCACTTTCTGCATTATTGCGGCTGACGGCGGGAATAAAAACAATATCCGGGGAGTTCATCTTTAGTTCAGCAAATATTTTTTCTTTTATTTGAAACAGCCATGACGGAGCAGGCTGATCAGGATGAATTTCATTCAGAAGCTTCACGAGTCTTTCCTGATCAACATAATTTATGTAAACACCAACTGTTATCCGGGGGCATTTGCCGCTACTGGCATTCAGTATTGTGCCGGTCAATAACAAGATTAAAGTGATAAATAAAAATTTATAATTTGCCATGCCGGGAATTATCGCTCTTATCTCTTCTTTCTAATATCATTTTATCTCCCATCTGTTTGCTATGCATGTAGATTCCTATTTGCACTCTCCGATCCATTTTCCTTTCAGGTTCTGAGTCATTTCCATGCCCGACTGTTTCATCTTTATGATCCCTTCAAAAGAGTTCCCCTTATAGGTGACTTTGCCGTTGAACACCGCGGTGCCTTCACTCGTCTTACACTCCATTACCCAGGTTACGGTATCACCTTCAATATCACGCTTTACCATCCTGCATTCCTGATTAGGTTCTTCTTTCTGCGGAACCATGTCCTTTTTTGTCAGACAATGAGTATAGGTCTGTGGAGGCATCTGCATGGGCATACCTGGCATCTCTATGGTCATGGTTATCTGCCAGAGCCCTTCTTTCATGTTTTGAGCCTGGGCAATATTACTCAAAAAGAGAACCAAAAAAGCGAACATTGATACAAAACAGACCTTCTTAACCATATTTCTCCCTCCTTATCAGTTTTTCATCATTACCTTTCCACAAGCTCTACACGCCTATTTTTAGCACGCCCCTCATCGGACTTGTTCGATGCAACGGGGGCAAGAGAACCCACTCCATAAGCCTTTAGCCTTTGAGCTGAGACCTTGTATTTCATCACAAGCTCTTTCAGCACGGCATCTGCTCTTGCTTTTGAAAGTTTCATGTTGTAGTCAAGCTTTCCGACATTATCTGTATGTCCTACCACATAAAGTTTAAGTCCTTTATTCTGATGAAGGAGTTTTGCTATCTCTTTAATTGCCGCCTCAGACTCTGGCTTTACATCTGCCTTATTAAAATCGAAATAGATCCCATAGACCGAGGCATGCCCAGTTGATTGAATATCACTCATCAGGCTCTTTGCATCTGCTACAACCTCCTGCGCCATCTCAGCCTTTTCAACAACAGTAAGCTCGTAATAAGTCCCGCTTCCTCTTGGAAAAACAATTGCCCAAAATGTTTTTCCTTCCTTGTTCAGTTTCAGATATGCTATGCCACCAGATTCTTTGACAACCACACCGCCAATCTTTTTGATTGCGTTTTCATAGTTTCTCATAATTGCTAACTCACTTGGTGACTTATGGCCTTCCTTAATATAGTATTCCAGCCAGTGATATTTCCCCTCCACCTTAATTTCATTGCCCTTTTCATCCACAAATTCAGCCTGGTCGAAATCATACTCCTTGCAATTTTCGATATAGAAATTTGGCATCCTTGTAAACATCGGGTGGTCTTTGCACCCTTTCGCATCTTCCTGGGCAAAGACGATGCCACTGAATACAAACAGTAAAACGCCAATAAGGGATACTATCCTTTTGAAACTATTCATATCCTATACCTCCTGATTTGTTTAATCACCCCAACGTCCAAATTCAGCGGCCTGCCATAAGGCGGGTCCGCTGGAATAATTTGTTATGCTGTTTCTTTTTCTTGTCTTATCTTCTCAGAAATCCATAAGTTTATCAATGTCTCAGGGGATATACCCCGTTTTCTGGCAAGTTCTAAAATATAATCTGATAACTCGCTATCAATAGGATAATATATCCGCTGTGTCTGTATATCTACTTCAAACTTTGCTGGTTTTGTCTGATCCCAAAACTCAGATAAATCATGAGTATTCCAAAATTCTCCAATCTCTTGATATGAAGATTTCTTTGAAATTGATGTCTTATTTTGGCTCATAAAATTTCCTCCTTATCCGCTGGATTAGGTTGTTAGGCAACTTACCATCCTGCTGAACCTTCATCTACTTCACACTCAACAGACATTTTTTGGATAAATGTGTTATTTTGCATTCGAATATTAGCTCCACCTTGAATATTAATTCCTCTGGCTTCAGAACCAACTAAACTTCGATAATATTTTTCCGCAGCATCTCGAAAACACTCATAATTAAAAGGCCCGCTATATCCTTCAGGGCGTCCAACTTCTATAGGACCCGTTTCGTAACTGCTTCCAACTGCCTGCTTTATGTCAGCATGCAAATCAAATTTCCTATCGCCAATCTGCAAGGTAAAGAATATTCTTGAAACCATGTGTTCATCATCACTACCATAATCCTGAGAATTTTGAATGCACTTATAAAATGTTATTTTTGCTGTTCCCATTTAAGCCCCCTTTGATGTGAAAAATTGAGTTATATATTTTTTTCATTTCTAACGGCCAAGCTCAGCGTCGAGCTGTATAGCCCGTCCGCTGGAGTGGTTTGTTAGCTGAAGATTCTTTTTCCATTCGAGCAATTAGTCTCACCAACATGCTCTACCTTTTAATACAGGTCTTATACTTTCTATCACAGTAAAATCCTATGGGACAATCGGTGTCGAAATCGCAGTCGCCTTCATATTTAGGATAAACACTGTCAAGGCGCGGCAAATCATATTGTTGAACTCCAAACTCATCGACTGATTTCATGCACACGCCAGTCGTTTCGTACGGAGCCTTGACGCACCTATACCCAATGCCGCAATCAAAATCAGAAAAACAATCACTCCAAGCGTATACTGGTGCCCCCAAGAAAATGATAAGCAGAACAATCCCAAATAGCTTCTTTTCCATGGTGCCCTCCTTTTCTCGCTGTAACTTGCACAGCTAACAGCCAAGCTCACCTGCCGCTGTGGAGCGATTTGTTAGCTGCTTGCCTAAATTTAACACAATATTCCATATTTAGAACTTGCGTCCAATGCTTTTAGCTTTGTCAAATAACTTTTGAGCAATTTTTGGGTTTTTCTTAGTACCAGGTTTGACCACCTTACCAATAATTTTGTAGCCCCCATAATGTAATACCTTGCGGACAGCTCTAATGGCCCCACGACTCTCGGCAGCAATAAAATTGAATGGCCAGGGAGTAGTACAGGCAGTGATAATAGCCGCTGGCTTTCCTTTGTGTCGAGGAATTGGGAAACCATTGGCTTTTTCACCCATAAATACAGGCACATTTCTGTCGAATAAAAGCTTGAGTTGTGAACTCATGTTTCCCCAATGGGTCGGCGTGCCTACTATCAGACCGCCAGCATCCTTAATCTTCCGTCCAATGATATGGGCATCGTCCTCCGTCTGGACACATTCACCATCTGGCCTGCACTTCATACACGCTATGCAAGGTTTCATTTTGAGATCATATACATCGATCCATTCTACTTCATGGTTTTTGTTGATACCTTCGACAACTGCTTTTAAAAGTGTAGCCACGGTGCCTTTCTTCCGAGGACTACCATTAAGAATCAGTATCTTCATTTTTGAACGCTCCTTTTTCTAAATTCTTACAGCTAACGACCAAGCTCACCTGACACTATGAAGCACAGCGGAATACTTGTCTGCCACCGGGCAGAGCGGTCAGATGCAGCGCCTTGTTATGCTATTTCTGATTTTTCTTTTAATATCTTTTTTCGTTGTTCTTTTAAGTAATTAGTAAATATTTCTATTGCTGGAAATGCTTTTTCTCCTCCTGCAGCAATTCTAAATTTTTTCAATGCTTCATGCCCTTGCTCTGGTGAAAAAAGATACGAGAACTGATGTTCAATTATCTCTCTATCTACGATACTGTATTGCCAAGCAACTAATATAGACTCAAGCATGTTTAAATAAGATATTACATACCAACGTAATTTTGATACACTGTCTCCTGATAGTATTATGAAATCGTTTTCTTCATTTAAGTCATCATCATTTAAAGATAATATTTTCTTTAATGATTTGAGATGTTTTTTTGATATTCTTACATCTTCTTGATTAAATAAATTTCTACTTTGTTCATCATCCAAGCTTTCTACAATTTTTCTTGCTAATGATGTATTTTCTTTTAAATTCTTGGTCCAATCCAATAACAGCTCAACAGATTTTTCTCTTCTAGACCTCTCATGGTCTGTCTTAAGTTGTTTGCGTGCCAACCAGATCTGAATAAAAACTCCAATTACTGCTAGACTCCCAAATATAGTGGCTAACTGAGATATTTCTTGCAATGTTATAGGCATTCTACCCCTCTATTGCATAACGACTAAGCTCACTGGCCGCTATGGAGCGCCAGCGGAATAGCGGTCCAGTGCAGCGCTTTGTTCGCTTCTTATTGTTTATTTGTGATAAGTTCAGCAAGTTGATATAACTTAATCTCAACAGGTATCGGAAAATCACTTAACATTTCTTTCATTTTACTTTCCATTAACTTGGCCTCATCTGGGTGCAGCTCATGGGCAATTGCAAGTATTAACTTAGCATTCTGACGCATGCTATCTGGCATATTGACGATAGCATCTTTTAATCTCATAAGCGTTTGTTTTATAACATGATGATAAGCACGCTTGTTACTAATATATTTTACTTCCACAAGTACAGGACCTCGCTTGTCTTCAAAAACAGCATCAAAGATAAATCTGCTATTTTTTAGTGCCACCTCACGACGTGCAGGTAGCTGTAACTCTTGCGATAATCTTTCAATGACCAAGCTTTCTGCCAAAATATACCTACTACGTGGATTCTCAGTTAAAACTTTGAAAATATAGTTTTGATCATAATAATTGGATAGTCCTTTTTCGCGTGACAATGACAATTCTCTAATATCTTTAGGTACTTTTTTACTCTCTTCTTCAATTGTTGTTTCCTTAATCTCTTCATCTAATTTTTCTTTACGCTCTACAGTTGATGAAGGTCTAAATAGGTCCATATAATTATTCTCGTCTCGAAAATCTGAAGGAGCATAAAGAACTTTAGGATTAAAGTTTAATGTTATGAAAAATAGTACAACTAAAAGAATTGGGAAAATAATTAAAAACCAAATATAAGTATTTTGATTAGCTTCAGAAACAAAAGGGAGAACAGCAGTCCCTGCAACCTCTGCTAAACCTGCAAAGATTGAAATTACGGTTAGAGGATTTTTTATTATTGTATTTTCTTTCATGTTATTTAAAAAGCTAACCATATATTCTACTCCTTAAAAGCCACATTACTATCCCTCATAATTTCTGTCAACAAAAACTTTTAATTAATCTATCTTTTTCTCTCTTAGGCAGTATAATATTTCATATATTTAAAATAAATGTGCGTTAGAAAGAATTTAATGATTTTTAGATAGCCTAACACCCGAAATCAGTTGCCTAACGGAGCGCCGAAGGCGCGGAGTTAGGTCACTTGGCTTGTTATAAGTTTTATGATTTTATTATAGTCCATATACCTATAATAATAAATCCTATTCCTGCTATCCATGAAAGAATTTTTGGGTTAATTATATTTTGCAACGGCATTCCCTATCAAGACAGCGATTCCTGTGGCGACAATTAGCGCCAGCGCTGCCGCGCAGAATATAATTATTTTTGAATTTTCTTTATTTGTCGTGAATAGGAGCGTGGCTAATTGTGTTTTATCTCCAAGCTCTGCAAACAAGACAGTGGTAAATATTGTTAGGAATATTTTAAAAGTCATTTTATCAATTTTTTCTTCTCATAACGCCAAGGCTCAGCCGATGCTGAAAGCGGTCGGCTGCAGCGACTTGTTAGACCCTTTATGCACTCTTTCCCCCTGAGTGCTCATAGAGATTATTCCATTATAATATTTGCAGCTTGCCATATAACTGACCCGTCACTTATAATGGCATCCCCACCGTTTCCTCTAAAGACGCATCCTACAACGCTTGTATATGCAGATTTATCTTCTGTAGATGCAACATAAATACCACCATTCTGATTGTTCAAGATTTGGCAACCGGAAAACATAATATCATGGACTCCATTACCTGATTCATCATGCGACAAGAATGCGGCATAGCTACCAGAATTCTTGATAACACAATTATTGAATCGGACTTGTTTTGAATATCGGATAAATATACCCACATCGCCATTTGAATCTGCGATACAGTCTGAGAAAATGCTATCCCGCAAATTATTGTCAAGGCTTATCGCAGCATTGTTATTTGAGATCATAGAACAGCTATTCGTGTATATTCTCTCGCTGTCATAATAAGCTACACCGTCAAAAAAGTTATTGTTAAATGATGAATTGATGATGTGGATGTCCGATGAACCCCAGCTAACAACCAAACCGCCAGACCTGGCATCATGGACTACCACATTTTCTATGGTCAAACGTCGAACACTCCTTACGTCAATACAATTGTTCCTAATCCATGGACGGTCCTGTTCAACCTCCCGATCTTGATTGGCTTTGTTGCCATCAATCTCAACACCATTACCGGAGATGTAAATGTTCTCAATTGTGGTAGTCGGTGTTTGTTCCTGGCTTCCAATCGCTATTACTGGTTTATTTATATGATCTGCAAGAACAACTTTGGTTCCAGGCTCGACGATGATAGATACATTAGATTGGTTAATGCGAAAGGTATCATAAAGTATGTACGTATTGGCTTTTACGTTTATGGTAAGCTTTGTAAACTTTCCAGAATTGATTATCTTCTCAACTTTTATTAGATCGCTGGTGTTTCTAACGGTTTGCTGGATGTTTATTGCAGAAGTTGCCAGCGCATTTGTCTTTTGTAACATCCAAAATAATAGTATGGGAAAAATTAAAGCAAATAACTTTTTCATAGCTTGACCTCCTTCTATCTTTTACGGCAATGGAGCCTAACGACCAAGCTCACCTGCCGCTATAAAGCGTCAGCGGAATAGCGGTCAGGTGGAGCGCCTTGTTAGGCAGATATTTGATGGATACTAATAGTCATAAATGTTGTATCCCCCGAGGCCATCAGGGCGTATAGTTGTTGACTCTCCAGTCCCATAATCGTATGTACGGTAACCACCAAGACCATCGGGACGAGTTGTCCACGAATCCCCACTACCATAATCGTAACCTCGATAGCCACCTAAACCATCTGGTCGTATCGTCCAAGAAGAGCCTGTGCCATAATCATAACCCCTATAACCTCCAAGACCATCTGGACGAATAGTCATTGAGTTTCCAGTTCCATAATCATATACACGGTATCCACCAAGACCATCAGGGCGTACGGTCATCGTATTCCCTGTATTGTAATCATAAATACGGTACCCTCCGAGCCCATCTGGACGGATTGATGCGTCACCAGCGTGAGTAGTAACTATTCCTACAAACAAGATTATCGCTATAGCATTAAGAGTTACGAACATTTGTCTCATGGCGCCCTCCTTTCATTTGCCTAACGCCTTGCCGATCAGCGGCGGCCGAAGGCCATCCGCTGCATCGGCTTGTTATCAGCCCTCACTTGGTTCGTCCGTCCATGGCGTCTCTGCCTGTAGCTTCTGCCACTCCTGTGACGACGTGCCCACCATCCGAATGGCCTTGCGTGTCAAGCCGTACTCCGCGAGGAGGTTGGCAAGATGGAAGGGGTCACATCCTGAACAGTTGACGGGCCTCACGTAGACATCATAGTTTAGGAGGATCTGCTGCCTGAGTTTCTGCTCCCGCACCTCGATCCCTCCAATAATCGATCTGCGAGCGCCGACGTAGCCGGGTCGGTCTTTGAGCGGGTGAAACTGCTCGCCAAACGAAACTGGAAGACCGTTCTGCATTTCTCGAATTCGACACCGAATCGGATTCTCCTGTTCTGCGATGACCTCGATCTCCAGTAGAAGTGAATCTGTGGTCTCGCCTGATGGGTCATCCTCCAACGCTGCGCCCAAATGGTCGGAACGTGAGGCTACCAGTTGTTGTCGTTTTCGCTCCGTGATGACTTCGCCGATAACTGCATCAAGCACTGTCACGGGGCAGTCGGGATCAGCAAACGGTTCAGTTTCGGGGTACGAAACGACTACGATGGGAAGGTCAGAAGACTCGCACGCACCTATCTTCGCATCAAGTTTGAGCTTTCGGTGCTGGTCTCCCGTTTGCAGGACCTGACAGTACTCGCCGTCCCGTGAGAACCCGTGACTAAGGCCATCGAACTCGACTACCAAGATGGGAGATCCACTGCGATCACAGACAACGAAGTCGAACTCGGTCTTGAGCAGGTACTCCTTGGCTCTGTCGCTAATGGACAGGGTCCGAAGTCTATCGTACCCAAGAGCTTTCCGAACAGGGATGTGCGGATACACGTCGAGGAATCTCGACCAGCGTGTTCGTATGGTCGAGTACGCTCGTCTTTCACTTTCGCTGTCGAATATCGTGGACATCGACAGGCTCACCTCCACGCGATAACGACTTGGGTCACTTGCCGCTGTGAAGCGCCAGCGGAACAGCGGTCAGGTGGAGCGAATTGTTATATGTTCGATTTTATCCTTTTCCATACTTACTCTTAAGTTATCTTCTTTGTAGTTGCTGTCAAAAGAATATTCTTCTTTTCGAGTATAATTTATCTTTATATCTTTGTAAATGCTATCAAGTGCAAAGCTCCACTTGCTTTCGTCAAAATTAATAGAATATGATTCTATTTTCATCAGATATCTCCTTTCGGGTTTAATTTTACATCAAAATAATGCTTTCTTTTGATCCATTTGAAGCCTTCATGTTTTGTTATAGCTGCTATTTCTATAGGACCTCCAACAGTGGGGGCTCCCGGTGCAAATTTAGAAAACTTTACAGTTGTTTCAACCAAAAATTCTGCAAGGTCAATAGCATCCTGAATTGGCATTGGAGGAGTAACCATAGGAACCGTCAATTTTGTTCGGCATAATTGCATAATTTCATCTATTTTATTATCTTCAAGACCAGATTCTTTAAGAATTCGAGGCATTGCAGTGCCAAAGCCAAGGTATAGTCTAGTTATGGCCTCAGGTTCTCCATTCCATGTAATTCCAACTTTTTCTCTCTTCCTTAATAAATAAGGACCTTTACATTGTCCATTCAAAATGTCAATCTTCCATTCTTCAGCTAATGTTTCACCAGAGGAATAACCAACTATCATAAAGCCTAGATTGGGTTTGTCTTTCCACGATTGAAATTCGTTTACATAATTAATATCGAAAATAAATTTCTTAAATTTGTTAGCTACATCTTCTATCGTGTAATTGTTTATTTCTATTTTCCATTCTTCATCTAAAGTAATGAGCTTTCTAAAATCTTTTACAAGGGTAGAGATGGAAGCATGCCCAATACTACCAGACCCCCAAGTAATTGCACCTATTGGTAATCCTTTTCTTAAATTAAAGATCTTATTAGCCTTATCATATATATTAATCACTCCTACACCATGTGGGGTTTGGGCCATTATAGTAGAAGCACTATCAGCCGCTAGAACAATACCATCATTTACTTTCATTGATATAGCAATTGTCATTCTTTACTCCTTTTTGTTTTTACATATAACCATATATTCTACTCCCTAAAAGCCATATTACTATCCCTCATAATTTCTGTCAACAAAAACTCTTAATTAATCTATCTTTTTCTCTCTTAGGCAGTATAATATTTCATATATTTAAAATAAATGTGCGTTAGAAAGAATTTAATGATTTTTAGATAGCCTAAAAATAAAAAGTTTAAGTCTCCTAAAATGCAAAATCTCTTGCCAAATTAATCAGATTAGACTACTATGTATTTGCCATGGCAAAACATCATTCACATCAGCAAACCAAATCCAGACTTCTGGATCAAGTCCATAATGTCCTGAGGCTAAAGCATTACAGCTACCGCACAGAAGAGGCTTATGTGCAGTGGATTAAAAGGTTTATTGTTTTTAACGGTAAACGCCATCCCGAGGAAATGGGAGAAAAGGAGGTAAGTCAATTTCTCACCTGGCTAGCAACAAAAAAGAAGGTAGCTGCCTCTACTCAAAATCAGGCCCTTTGCGCCTTGCTTTTTCTTTATAAAAAAGTGCTGAAAAAAGATTTTGGTTGGCTGGATGATGTTGAAAGGGCCAAAAAACCCTCCAGATTGCCGGTTGTGTTTACCCGTGAGGAGATCAGAGCCATTTTAGCCCGTCTGGATGGTTCTAAATGGATTATGGCCAATTTACTTTATGGCTCAGGGCTCAGATTAATGGAGTGTCTCAGGCTGCGGGTAAAGGACATAGAGTTTGATTATAGCCAAATAATTGTAAGAGATGCTAAGGGAAGTAAGGATAGAGTGACTATTTTACCAGAGAAACTTAAAGAACCTCTTAAAAGACATCTTGAGAAGGTAAAAGTGCTTCATGAACAGGATTTAAAAGAAGGTTTTGGCCGGGTATATCTTCCCTTTGCTTTGGCCAGAAAGTATCCCAATGCTGAAAAGGAATGGGGCTGGCAATATGTTTTCCCTTCTAAGAAGCGGTCTATAGACCCACGTTCGGGTATAGAACGAAGACATCATGTGGATGCCAGTGTTTTACAAAGGGCCATAAAGTATGCCATCCGTGAGGCAAAAATTGCCAAACCAGGTAACTGCCACACTTTCCGTCATAGTTTTGCTGCCCATCTTCTGGAAAATGGCTATGATATCAGAACTGTTCAGGAACTTCTGGGTCACAAGGATGTGAAAACTACCATGATTTATACTCATGTTATCAAAAAAGGGGGGCGAGGAGTCCAAAGCCCCCTGGATGTACTTTTGTAAAAACCACCTCTGATAAGCTTCTCATCTATTTCTATCATTCTTGCCCCATTAGATAGTAAAGATGGTAAAAATTATGACTTTCTTGGAGTAGAAAGGTGTTGGGGTCTAAATTAAAATTTGTCAAAGCCTTTATCTTCGGCTCTTTAAACATCAAAAGAAGCTCCTGCAAAAGTCCTAAAACCTGTCTGCGAGCGGAGAGGTTAGAATAAAAAATCAATGGCGGATTTTTGTGTTTTTTAGTGTATTGACATTTTTTTCTAAAATTCGCATAATATTATAACTGTTTATTAGGAAGTAGGTGAAGATGAAAAACTATTTAGAACAATTGGTAAAAATAGCTCAAAAGAATGGATATATAACCTATGATGCTATTAATGATATTTTACCTGCAGAGGCTATTGACCCTGAAGAAGTAGAGAAGATTATAGAGTTTTTGGAAGAAAATAATATTTCTCTTGTTGAGGAAGAGGAATTAAAGAAAGAGAAGGAGTTAGGTAAAGAAGAAGAATTAGTCAAAAAAGAAGAAGGTATAAGTAGAGAACCAGTTACGGCTTATTTGCAGGAAATAGGGGCATATAGTCTTCTTACTCAAGAACGAGAGCAGGAGTTAACTAAGCGTATTCGCAAAGGATACAATACAATTATGTCTCTTATTTTACATAGTAAATTGAATTATCCTGAAATTCAAAAACTCAAACTCCAAGTTCAGGAGTGGAGACGGAAAGATATAGCTCCTAAACGGAAACATTTGGATACAGTGGTAAAAATTATCACGGATTTGAGTAAAAAGTATCAAGACCCTGATTTAAAAAAACTAGCACAAAGAATTAAAAGACTTGAACACAAGGTGAGGATTGCTCGTGATGAGATGATTGGTGCCAACTTACGTTTGGTAGTGAGTATTGCTAAGAGGTATGTAGGTCAAGGACTGAATCTTTCTGATTTAATCCAAGAAGGAAATCTGGGTTTAATGAAGGCCATTTTTCGCTTTGATTATAAAAAAGGTCATCGGTTTAGTACTTATGCTACCTGGTGGATTAGACAATCTATTACGCGTGCCATATTGGATAAGGCCAAGACAATACGGTTACCTGTCCATTTTGTAGAGTTGAAAAATCAAGTATTAAAGGCATTTTACGAGTTGCTTAAAGAAGAAGGGAGGGAGCCTACTCCCATAGACCTGGCTAAAAAGACAGGTTTAAGTTTAGAAAAGGTCACCTCCATTTTATCTTCAGTCAAAGAGCCTGCATCCTTAGAATCTCCTATTGGAGACGAAGATAGTACCCTAAAGGATTTTATTGAGGATTTAAGGGTGATTTCTCCTTTTGATGCTGTGACTCATGCTGAACTTTCCACTAAACTTCAAATAATTTTGGCCACTCTTACTCCTAGAGAGCAAGAAATCCTAAGATTGCGTTTTGGATTAGGTGGCGGAAGTGAGTATACTTTAGAAGAAATTGGAAGAAGGTTTAAGGTCTCACGGGAAAGGATTAGGCAAATTGAAAAAAGGGCCTTACAAAAATTGAGGATGGCTTCTGAAAATTTTAATTTAGACTTGGAAAACTTTCTCTAAGTCTCTCTCTTTTCTTAAATGATTTGTGTCCTGGGAGCAACTTACAAAGAAATTTCTCTTCTTTTGTCTTCATTGGTTAATGTTCAATCACTTAACCTAGGTAAAAGTTGTTTATGGCAGGGCAAAATAAAAAAACAAAATTTAATCGTGGCTCTTACAGGCATAGGGCCTGTTAATGCTGCTTATCTAACCACTCTTTTATTAGAGAAATATCCAATAAAGATGGTTGTTCTGACTGGTTGTGGTGGTGCTTTTCCAGGGATAGGATTGGAATTAGGTAATATTGCCTTGGCAAATGAAGAAATTTGGGCAGAAGCTGGGGCGTATACTGAGGAAGGCTGGCGTTCTTTAGCTGAAATTAATTTGCCCTATTGGGATAAAGAAGGCAAGAGACTATTTCATCGCTTCTCCTTGAAAGGATTGCACACTGAGTTTTTTGGGAAAGAGATTTCAAACTTATTATCTAGCGAAACATTCAAGATTGGCCCTTTTATTACTGTTTTAGCCTCCACAGGTAATCAACAAAGATTGAAGGTCTTAAAACAGCGATTTCCAGAAGGAATCTGTGAGAATATGGAAGGAGCGGCCGTGGCTCAGATTTGCCAGATGTATAAGCTTCCTTTTTTGGAAATACGTGGAATAAGCAATTTTCTGGGAGAATATCGGAGATCAAACTGGGAAATTGATTTGGCCACCAATAATGTTCAAAAAATCATAATAGAACTTTTAGAAAGGCATCAAAAATGGCCCTTTTAAGTCTGGGATTTTCTCCCTGTCCCAATGATACCTTTATGTTTGCTGGGTTAGCCAATGGTTGGGTAAGGGGAGACTTAAAATTCAAGATTATTATTTCAGATGTAGAAACACTAAATGACTTAGTAATGAGACAAAAGATAGATATCTCTAAAATTTCTTGTCATTCTCTATATTATATTCAAAATAAATATTGTTTTCTTTCTGTAGGGGCAGCCTTAGGATATGGGTGTGGGCCACTTTTAATAACTCGTCCCGAATTAAGTTTGAATGACCTTCCCTCAGCTACTATTGCTATTCCAGGGAAATACACCACTGCTTATTTACTTTTGCGACTTTATGCTCCTTATCTGAAGGAAAAACAGGTAATATTTTTACCATTTGATCAAATTATAGAAAATGTTTACACAAAAAAGGCGGATTTTGGCCTTCTTATCCACGAGGGCCGCTTTGTTTATTCTAAATATGGATTAAAGTCTGTGTTAGATTTGGGTAAATGGTGGGAAAACCAAACCCATTTACCTTTACCTTTGGGTGGTATTGTAGCCAAGAAAAGCTTAGGACCAGATAAAATAGAAATATTTACTCAAATGCTCAGAGAGAGTATATTGTTTGCCTATGCACATCCAGGTAAAGTGATGAAATATGTTAAAAAATACGCAGCTTATTTAGAAGATGAAATAATAAAGCAACACATTGAGTTATATGTTAACCAATTTAGTCTAAATTTGGGAGAACAGGGAAGGAGGGCAGTTCAGACTCTTATGGCACATATAGAAAAAAGGGAAGTTTCTGAATCTCTTTTTTGCAATCAGGTGTGATTAGGAGGGAGTATGAAGGCATTAGTAACCGGAGGAGCGGGATTTATTGGGGCCAATTTGGCCATTACCTTAGAGAGAAAAGGTGCTAAAGTAATTGTTTTAGATGATTTTAGTAGCGGTGATTATAGAAACTTAGTGGGTTTTAAGAGCGATGTAGTAGCAGAAAGTATAAAAGAGGTGGATTTGAAAAGATTTAAGGATGTAGATGCTATTTTCCATCAAGCAGCTATTACAGACACTACTGTGAGAGACCAAAAATTGATGATGCAGGTAAATGTGGAAGGCTTCAGGCGGATTTTGGAATTTGCTGTGAGGTTAGGAATTCCCTTTATTTATGCTTCTTCTGCGGGCACTTATGGAAACATTTCTGGGCCACAGAAGGAGGAGATGGCTGGCCATCCTGTTAATATATATGGATTTTCAAAATGGATATGTGATAATATTGCCAAAGAATACATGCAAAAAACGGACTCGCTTATTATAGGATTGCGTTATTTTAATGTGTTTGGTCCTAGAGAGGCCCATAAAGGGAAGATGGCCTCCATGATTTGGCAATTAGCTAATCAAATGAAGGCTCGGCAAAGACCCAGGATATTTAAGTGGGGGGAGCAGAAAAGAGATCAGGTATATGTGAAAGATGTGGTGCATGCCAATTTACTAGCATTAAAGGCAAAAAGGAATGGTATTGTAAATATAGGAAGTGGTCAGGCTACCACCTTTAATAAAATTATTAGAGTATTAAATAAGGTTTTGGGTACTAAATTAGAACCAGAGTATATAGATAATCCTTATGTAGGTTTTTACCAAGACCATACCCAGGCAGATTTAACTCTGGCCCAACAGATTATTAACTATTCACCCCAATGGGAATTTGAAGAAGCAGTGAAAGATTACATGAAAGAAGTGGGATTTGTAGAGAATTAGTATTTCTTAAAATTCAAAACCCTATCCTTAATCAGGGAATTGTCATGAATTACTGTTAAAGCAAGTTCTTCTACAAGGCAAAAATTGGCCATTTTCATGTCTTTTTTAATTTCTTCTAAATCCATATGTTTGGGATACACAGAGATTAATCCCTCATGTTTTGAAATTCTATAAATTTCTTTTAATAATTTAATCCTTTTATTTGGGGTAAAGTAATGTGAGTGTAAGACATCATAAAGCAATACCACATCTATCACCCCATCTTTAAAAGGAAGAAATATTTCTCCTTGGGCATTAATTACTTCTATATTCTTAATTCCTTCTTTATGGGCGATTTTTTTAATATTTTTTAAGCAACTTCTGTCTCTATCTATGGCATATACCTTTCCTGTTTGGCTTATCTGGGCTGCAAGTAAGCTGTAATAACCCATACCAGCACCAAAATCCAGTAAATTTTGTCCTTTTTTGATGCCTAGCATTTTTAAAGTTTCTTTACCTATACCTCTAAACCATTTCTCAATATTGGATTTTTTAAAATGACCTGTTATAGTGGAATACCAATAATAGAAGCCCATATTTTCTTAATCAGATTTATAACATATTATAGATAGGTATGGAACATTTCCTACTAAGGCATTTTGTATTAGAGTACTATTATTTAGTTCAATTAGATTGCAAAATGAAAATTGAAAGGCTAAACTTGTTAGGGATTTTTAACGCTATATATCTTGTCTGCCCCTGCCCGACGGCCGTGTCTGCCGACAGGCAGGCGGGGACAAGGCAGGGAGGGCGTTACTTAGAAAGATGAATCTATTTATTACATTTGAGGGAATAGAAGGGGCTGGAAAAACCACGCAGTCAATGCTTTTAGCAGAGTGGTTGAAAAAAAGGGGAAGAGAAGTATGTGTAACTTATGAGCCAGGTCATACTCCCTTGGGTCAAAGAATAAGAGAGATTTTGTTATCAGACCAGTTTTCTTCTTGTGCAGAGGCAGAATTGTTATTATATCTAGCCGATAGGGCTGAACATGTGAAAAAGATGATATTACCTGCCCTTACAGAAAATAAATTTGTGCTTTGTGATAGATATCATGATTCTACTTTGGCATATCAAGGGTATGGTCGGGGGATTAAAATAGAGTTTATCTGGAATTGCTTGTTTTCATTGGGTTTCCCTTTACCGCACTTTACTTTCTTATTAGACTGTCCTGTAGAAATTGGTCTTAAAAGAATTAAAAATAGAACATTGGATCGAATGGAGAAACAAACGTTATTGTTCCATAATCGGGTAAGAGAAGGGTTTTTGAAATTGGCTAAGGCAGACCCCAAACGTATAAAAGTTATTGACGTCACTATGCCTATAAAAGATATTCAAACAGAAATCAGAACATACGTGGCAAGGGAATATGGCATTTAAAGATATTTTAGGTCAAGATAGAGTAATTGGCTGGCTTAAGGTAGCTATAAAACGGAAAAGATTGGCCACCGCTTATCTATTTACTGGTTTAGAAGGAGTAGGCAAGACCACAGTGGCTTTAACGTTTGCTAAGGTGTTAAATTGTCTTGCTCCTGAAGATGAAGATGCTTGTGAAAGATGCCAAAATTGCAGGAAAATTAATGCCAATGTTCATCCCGATATATTATTAATTCAGCCAAAAGGAAAGGGAATTAAAATAGAACAAATAAGGCAACTTCAGGAAGTCCTTTCTTTTAAACCTATGTCTGCTAAGAAAAGAGTGGTGGTTATAGATAAAGTTGAAACTATGGCCCCACCAGCAGCCAACGCCTTTTTGAAAACATTGGAAGAACCTCCCTTAAATACCCTTTTTATCTTAATTGCTCAGGATAAATATCAACTTTTACCTACTATAGTTTCTCGGTGCCAAATTGTGCCGTTTCAGCCATTGTCTTTAAAAATTATTAAAGAAATGTTGGAGAAAAAAGGTGTTCATAGCACAAATGCTTCATTTTTTGCCCTTTTATCAGAAGGGAGTTTAGGCAGGGCTCAAGCTCTTTTAAAAAAAGAAATAGATGTAAATTTGCTTATTGCCTGGTTGAAAGAGCCAAAAATGTGTAATTGGTTAAAACTAATTGCTTCCTTAGATATTAACTTAAAAACTCCTGAAGATACATTGAATTTATTAGATTTTTATCAAGGAATATGGCGAGATATATTGTTAGTTAAAAATAACTGTAAGGCATTTTTGATAAATAAAAACATCCTTAAAGAGTATGAAAAAATGGCATCTACCTTTACAAACCAAGATATTGGGCATATTCTTACAAGGATAGAGGAAGCCAAGAAATTGGTAAAACAGAATGTTCAAAAAAAACTTATTTTAGAACATCTTCTATTGAGGGAGAGAATGTTTGATGAAAGTCATTGGAGTGAGATTTAGAGGAGATAATCGTCTCTATAAATTTAAATCAAACAGTGAGAAAATAAAAAGGGGCGATTATGTAATTGTTGATGTAGAAAAAAAAGAATGTATAGGGCAGGTAGTGGAATTGATGGAAATAACTGATAGTATTTCTCTTCCTCCTATTAAAAGAAAGGCAACAAAGGAGGATATGGCTAGAGATATTAAAAATATGGAGCTGGAAAAGACAGCCTTTGAATTTTGTAAAGAGCGAATTTTAGCACACAAGTTAGATATGAAACTAATTCGGGTGGAATGTCTTTTTGATAAAAGTAAGCTTATTTTTTATTATACTGCTGAAGGCCGAGTAGATTTTAGAGAATTATTGAAAGATTTAGTCAAGAGGTTTCGGATGCGTATTGAATTGCGTCAGGTTGGAGTAAGAAATGAGACTCAGATGGTAGGTGGAATAGGGCCTTGTGGGCGAGAATTATGTTGCACTCTTTTTTTAGATAATTTTGCTCCTGTTTCTGTAAAAATGGCTAAAGAGCAATATATTTCCCTTAATCCAGAAAAGATTTCTGGCCTTTGTGGCAGATTGATGTGTTGTCTAGCTTATGAATTCCCTGTTTATCAGCGTTTTAAAGAGGGATTTCCTGCTAGTGGAGAAACTATTAAAATAGGAGATTTGGAGGGAAAAATTATAAGGTATAGTCTTCCTCGTCACTCTCTATTTATAGAAACCAAGGAAGGGCAAGAGATAGAACTTCCTCTTGAGAAGATTCAGGGTAAAAAATGAAACGGTTTTATATTACTACCCCTATTTATTATGTGAATGCCAAACCTCATCTAGGCCATGCTTATACTACTATTGTGGCTGATACCATTAACCGTTTTTACAGACTGATGGATTATGAAACCTTTTTTCTCACAGGCACTGATGAACATGGAGATAAAATTGTGCAAGCCGCTCAAAATATGGGTAAAACCCCTCAAGAATATGTAAATATCATAAGTCAATGCTTTCGTGAAACTTGGGAGAAATTGGGCATTCAATATGACAAGTTTATTCGCACTACTTATGAATATCATAAAAAACTAGTTCAGGATGTGCTTCAAAGGCTTTATGAAAAAGGCGAAATTTACCTCAGTGAATATGAGGGAAAATATTGTTTTGGATGTGAGCGGTTTTTAAAAGAAAAAGAATTAGTAGATGGCAAGTGTCCTGACCACAAGACACCACCTGTTTTGTTAAAAGAAGCAAATTACTTTTTCCGGATGAGTAAATATCAATCATGGTTGATTGATTACATTCACACTCACCCCGATTTTATTCAACCAGAGAGATATCGCAATGAAGTTCTCAGTTTCTTAAATGAGCCTTTAGAGGATTTATGTATTTCTAGACCTAAAAAACGCCTTCGTTGGGGAATTACTTTACCATTTGACCCCGAGTTTGTCACCTATGTTTGGTTTGATGCTTTACTCAATTATCTCTCTGCCCTTCAATTTCCGGAGGGAGAATTGTTTAAAAAATTTTGGCCAGTGGCTAATCATATTATTGCTAAGGATATTTTAAAACCTCATGGGATTTATTGGCCAATAATGCTACATGCTATTGGGCTTGAACCATATCAAACTCTGCATGTTCATGGGTATTGGAATGTCAGAGAGCAAAAGATGTCCAAGTCTCTGGGTAATGTGATTTCTCCTTTAGAAATGAGCCAAAAATATGGTCGTGATGCCTTTCGCTATTTTTTATTAAAAGAAATGAACTTTGGCCTGGATGCCAATTTTAGTGAAACTTCTTTAGTAGAGCGTTTTAATGCTGACCTGGCTAATGACTTGGGAAATTTATTCTCACGCAGTTTGACCATGGTGCACAAATATAATGAGGGGCTTGTTCCAGAACCAAAGGCAGAGACCCAGGCAGAACTGGCGATTAAAAAACAGGCAAAAACTACAAGCGAGACTTATGTTCAGGAAATGAAAGCCTTTGCCTTTTATAAAGCCCTAGCGGCTATTTGGGAATTTATAAATGTTTTAAATAAATATATTGATACCTCTGCCCCCTGGAGTTTAGCCAAAACAGGAAATAAAGAAAGGTTAAACTCCGTGCTTTATACCTTAATAGAGGGTTTACGCTTAATTTCCTTTTTATTAAGACCTATTATGCCTGATGCCAGCCAAAAAATGATTGATTTGTTGAATTTTAAAGAGGAATTGCCTTGGGACGAAGCTGTTAAGTGGGGACAAATTAAACCTGGTATAAAACTTCAAAAGCCCATTTCTTTATTTCCAAGGAGGAAGATTTTAGAAAGGAAAGCTGTTATGCAAGCAAAGAAAAAAGAGCAAATCACCATAGAGGAATTTTCTCGTTTGGATATTCGAGTGGGACAAATTTTGGAAGCAGAGAAAATGGCAGATACAAAAAAATTGCTTAAATTAAAAATAGACTTAGGCAATGAGGAAAGAACTGTAGTGGCTGGAATTGCTGAGCATTATGAAACACACGAGATTATTGGGAAAAAGGTCTTAGTTTTAACCAATTTAAAACCTGTGAAACTACGAGGTGTAACTTCAGAAGGCATGATTCTGGCTGCTTCAGATGGCGAGAAGATGGTTTTGACAGCAGTGGACGGAGATATCAAATCTGGGGCAAAAGTGAGATAGCTTTTTTAAAATCAATCTTATAACCTGCTTGTCGGCCTCCAAATCCGTAATAACTTTAAAAGAAAACCTGCAAGACTTTGATTTTTGACCAAACTCACCTGCCATTATGCCTCTTTTTTCAAATGTGGAGACCAGACCCTGATTTTTCTCAGTGATTTGTTAGGTTTTCTTTCAAAACTGAATTTACGCCACAATTGTTGGATAGAGTTGTTCTTCCCCAATTTTGATCCAATTTGGCCATTTATAAATGACTCCAATCTGATATTGATAAAGGAAAACATTTTTATAATTAGACCCCAGTAGTAACCGATCTAATTTGTTAAAAGTGTTTAGTTTCACAATCAAATCCACCGGCATCGCCTGTGACAGCCTGACACCACTAACAACGATAAGCCATAGCTCATCAACATGCCTTTTCAAATAGTCTTTAGCCCTGTCAATCTTTGGTTTCACGGTATTTATCAACTCTCGCTCTGACAAGCCAATAAATGAAGCATTGTGATTCCATTCCCAGGTAATGTAACAGTTTACTTTTTCAAGACAGAATTTTTTAGGTATTTATTTAATAGTGGATAGTTGATCCCAGGAGATATTTTTTGCTGACCAGTCTTGAACATTTCGAGGGATAATTGGATAAGTTCGTCTATGAATGATTTTTGCCCGGAATTTCGAGGGATTTCCACATTCTCAAATGAGAGTAAACCTTTCATGTTTTTCAATTCTTCGTATTTTTCAACCTCTGTCATAATCTTCTTTTGAAGTGAGGCCCAAGCCTCTTCAACCAAGCGACGTGGCCGCCCTTTTTCACCCTTCAGATCTGAATGAAATTCTGTTATCTCGATGCCAATTTCTAATTGATGAATATTTACAATAAAGTCAGGCGATTCCGAATCCTGTATGTTTTCTGGAGTTTCATTCAAGAGTTTAAAAAATTCTTTAAGATAATAGCGTTCAAATTCCTTCTTATCATTCATAGCTTATTTGCAGACCTAACCCTAAATTCAGCGGCGGCATGTAACGCCGTCCGCTGGAGGGATTTGTTAGAGAAAATTTGTTTTAAACTTAATTATCACATTTTACCTTTACTGAATGAATACCAGATCGTCTTGGCCAAACAAATTTTTCAAGAATTTCTTTTTTGCCAAGTTCTTTAGCTTTTGCTTCAATAATATCTAATAATGCATTTGCTTTTCTATATTTTTTCATATATTCTTGATCCGAAAGACATTCTCTATGAATATCAATGTCGCCATATTCAAGTATAAACTTTGAAATGTAAAAATTTAACAGTTCTTCTGAAGAGATCTTTTTTCTTTTTTATTTAATTCTTTTTCTTTCTCTTTTAAAATTTTTTCAAGTCTATTTTTTTCATCTTCAAGTCGTTGTTTGAGAATTTCGAGTTCTATTTTTTCTTTAATTATTCGCTGCTCAAATCTCAATAAATTTTCTCTTTTCTGATCTAAATACTTCCATGTGCCTCCTAAAGCTAATATCACGATAACAAAACTAATTATACTTTGCCGGACATCTTCTCGTGTTATACTCACTTTTTTCTAACGTGAGAGTTCAGGGGCCGACAAGACCGCAAGCCGAAGGTGCAGCGACTTGTTAGCCGAAATATTCATCCTTTATCTTTTTGACCTCTTGCTCTAATACAGGCATATCAATTGGTACTATTTCCCACACAATATCAATATTTACACCAAAATACCCATGGATAAGCCTGTCACGTGTCCCTGCAATCATTTTCCAAGGAATGTTCGGATACTTGTCTTTTAAATCTGATGATATTTTCTTACTGGCCTCTCCAATGATTTCGATATTTCTTATTACTGCATCTTGAGTTTTGTAGTCCTTAAGAAATTCATCAAATGAAAGGCCTGATATATATTTCTTGATTTTTTCGAGGCAAATTAAGATATCCTCAATAAAATCTATGTCAGAGTGTTTAGACATAGATAACATCCTTTTCAATATCTGAAGAAACAGATTTTACGCGAATATTCTTAATACCTTCTTTCGTAAGCACATCGACTTTTCTCCCTAACAGGCTCTCTATATGTTCAACAAAACCAATAAATTTGAGGCCAATCGGCTTATTAAACTCAACGACAATATCAATATCACTTCCTGGGCCTTCTTCATGTCGTGCGACAGAACCAAAAATACCTATCCTTTTGACACCAAATTCCTTGGACAGAAAAGGATAATGTTCTCTTATTTTTTTAATAATTTCAGCTTGATGACTCATAACAAATTCCTATTCTTAACGGCTAACGACTAAATTCAGCGGCCCGCCGTAAGGTGGGTCCGCTGGAATGGTTTGTTAGAAAATTAAACTTGCATTTCTTTTATTTCAAAAGGTAATTTTACTATAGTTAAGGCCTTTAATGCTATCTTTTTGCTTGCATTATCTATATCTATCCCAACAACATTCCCTTTTTTATCAAAATCTATTACTACACCTTCTGATATTTCCTGGCTGCTTACACTTGGCTTTTCTGATAAATCTATATACAAAGAATCTGTATCTGGATAATATTTCAATTTCATTCTTTAAACCTCCTGTCTGGAAATGGATTATGAAGAATTATTTTATCCTCTAATGTTACTACTCTAAACACTTTGTTGTCAAATTCTTCCACAATACCCCAAAATCTCCATCTATTTTCTTCTTGTTTTTCAACTTTTATGGGATTTTCTATCACTTTTATACACCATTCCTTTTTAATATAAGGTCTTTTTCTTAAAACTTCATTTTCAAAATATTTGCTAAATTTATATTTTTTCATTTCTAACGACCAGGGTCACTTGCCGACATGGAGCGCAGCGGAATACTTGTCTGCCACCGGGCAGAGCGGCCAGGTGGAGCGTTTTGTTAGCCCTTTGATAGTTCATAATAAAGCCGCCGGCCGATACAGTAGAAAATATAAGCCTATTGAAATAAACAATGCCATGTATCCTATTGCAAGAAATTTTGCAGTAAACATTGCTATATTATTTGCACCTTCATGTGTGATATATAATTTATAGGCTATCAGATTTGCCAAAGAGCCAAATAGACTACCAAATCCTCCGGCATTTGAACCCCATAATAATGCCTGCCAATTTGATGTGAATTTTGCAACCAATAGTGTTGCTGGAACGTTACTCATGACCTGGCTTGCCAATGCTGACAATAGAAATATATGCCCTGAATGGGTTATTTCAGAAGCCAGTATACTTTTTAGACTGTCCGCGATCCCAAAAAAGAAAAAGAAACTAAAGAGTAGCGCATAATCAACATATAAGGCTTTTCGGTCAAATATGAGTGCAAAAAATATGACAGCAACTCCAGTTAAAAGAGGAAGAACATGAAAGACCGTTAAAAGAATAACAATAAATAAAACCCCATAGACATATGCCTTTTTATTGATTTTCTGTATTTGGTCTTCCTTTAAATCTTTTTGGATTACAACAAAGAGCGAAGAGACCGTCAGCAATCCAAGAAAAACCAAAGAAAATGGGAAAATCGTCTTTATGAATGTGCAAGGATGAATACCGTAAAACCAGTAAATATAAAGATTTTGAGGATTACCAATTGGTGTTAATGCAGAACCAGAATTGGCCGCTAATGCCTCCAAAATAACCAGTATATCTTTTCTATTTATGTTAAGCGATAACGTAAGCGGAACAATGACCATTAACACAATATCATTTGTTACTAACATGGACAAGAAAAAGGTTGCCAGTACTAGTTTTAGGGGTATGACTTTACCCTTTTCTATGCTTTGGGCTATTTTTAAGAGCAACCCACCTTTCTGTAAACCATTTACTGTAATGAACAAGACAAACAGGATAAACAGAACCTGTAGCTCATCGATTGAATAGATCGGAAGATGTTTTGTATAAATGGATAACAGCGCAAAACCCACACCCGAAGCAATTAACAGCCATTCTTTTAGGACAAAATCAATGAATATTACTTGAGGTTTCAATCATCCTCCCGTTGTCTGCTGATATGAGGGCTAACGCCTAAGCTCACCTGCCGCTATGGAGCGCAGCGGAATACCTGTCTGCCACCGGGCAGAGCGGTTAAGTGCACTCGCTTGTTAGGCGGATCACCACTCCGTCCAACATTAGCTATTTCTCAATCTATGGAATAGGAGTTACCCACCCCATCTCAGCACCACCTGGGTCGCGAATCATAGCAACACGGCCAACACCGGGAACTTCCCAAGGCCCTTTTATCAGCTCGCCGCCACAGGTTTGCATTCTACCGATTGCATCATCAAGATCATCAACGTGGATGTATGTTATCCAACGGTCGGGTTCGCCATTACCTTTGTTGTTATCCAATGTGAGTACCCCGCAAACTGGTTTACCCGATGACAAGCCGATCCAATAAGTACCACCTGTTGGCATTTTTTCCGCACGGAAATTCCATCCGATGGTTTCTCGATAGAAAGCAATAGCCTCATTGGCATTGTGCGTTTGAAGTTCAATCCAGTTGAATTCTCCATGAGTAGTCATCATTTCTCTCCACACCTAACGATCAAGCTCAGCGTCGAGCTGTATAGCCCGTCCGCTGGAATGATTTGTTAGGAATTTATTTCTTTTTTATCAATCTTTCGTAATCATCATGATTTCCAATCCAAAACCATACCACCAAATCTTTTTCATAAAGACATAATGCCCTATATCCCTTCGTAATCCTTAATGACCATATCTCTTCTTCTGAATTTCCACACTTGAAATGTAATGAAGGATGAAATGGATTCTCTTTCCATAATTTAATGCCTTTCTCGCCTGTTTCTTTATCTCTTCTTCAAGCTTTTCGTAATGTCTCCAAAATGATGGTAATGTCTTGGATTTCATAATTTATCGTAATCAAAATCTTCTATCTTACCTTCTGCTATCTCTTTTCTTACCTGTTTAGCTATTTTAGATAATTCTTCTTGTGAATTTTTAAATAAAAGATCCCATTTAATTTCATCATATAATTCTGTAATATATTCATACAAATGATTTAACACCTGTTCTTGTTTATCTTTAGGTAAAGATTCAATCATTTTAGTAATAGTTATCAATGTAGCTGAGCGCATTGTTTACTCCTTCCATTTTGACTTGGACTTTTATTTTAAAATTTTTCAATCTAACGCCAAAGCTCAGCGGCCCGCCGTAAGGCAGGTCCGCTGGAGTGGGTTGTTATGTGCTTCTTCTACAATTCATTTTCCCTAATACCAGCAACCTTCATAAAGTGTTTGAGAAGTCCAATCTTTAATGGTTTATTTCCGTGAATGGGAACAGAAAGGCGGACAGGCGTTCCTTCCTTAACATAAATATGGTGGCTACCACTAACTCTTCGTAATTCCCACCCTTTCTTTTCAAGGAGTTTCGCAAAATCTTTTCCAGATATTGCCTTCAAACTGCTATCTCCAAAACTTTATCTTTTTCCGTTATCGTGATATCCTTCATATCTATAGATAAACACCCCTCAACAGCCTCATAAATATTTCTCAAAAGTTCGTCAAATGTTTCACCTTGGGTAGCACATCCAGGTATAGAGGGAACCTCTGCCCAGTATCCCCCTTCCTCTGCTTCATGAATAATTACCTTCAGTTTCATACGTTTATCTCCCTTTTTATTTTATCACATAACGACCAAGCTCAGCGGCCCGCCGTAAGGCAGGTCCGCTCATATACCTCTTTTCCAAAATTTAGTATTAGTATATCTTTTTTATTATATATGTTATCAGATAATTACAAATTTTGCTATTTATTGACCTAACGACTAAGCTCACCTGCCGCTATGGAGCAAGCCCGAAGGGCGCAGCGGAATGGCGGTCAAGTGCACCCAATTGTTCGACTCTTCTCTACAGATTCCCAGATATTATATCTTGCATAATTTGAAATTGTAATGTGTTTTTCCGAGTCTTTGGCTCCAAAAAGTCTCTCATATCAGCAAAAATTTTATCTAGATTAGCTAAATCGGAATCGGTATATATCAGTACAAATATTCCGTATTTTCTAAAAAAGGCTTTATGCTTCTCCATTTCCTTCTCAAAATTATTTTTAGCTATTTCATTAATTTCTTTCTGAGAAAGACCTTGCGTTTTGGCAATATATCCGTGCGATGACCAGGGAGAGAGTTCAAAACCTATTTTATTAAGTTCAATAGGATCAATAATAGTGAAGTCTAAACGATATAAATGCTTAAAACTTAATCCACCATATCGAAATTCTGGTATAAGTAATGGTATATTTTCAGGAGCCAGACTAGATAGAACATAGTCTCTATAAAGAGCTGCAAGTTCATACTCATATTTAGAACCACTATTTCTAACTAAAACATTAAGAAAAAAATTTAAATATTCGTCAACGGAACTAAATTTTATTCGTTCATTTTTTCCCGGAATAACCAATCCGGTTTCCATAACATGTCCAATGGACCAATATAATGGCTTAAAGTGTCGAATCTCACTTTTGTCATTCTCCCATTGAGATATTTGGATATTAAAACGAGGCGTCACTAATAAACCATAATTAGCATTATTTTGGCCAATCCATATTGCCGCATCTTCTACCCTAGGTCTTTTTTTGGAAAGTGCCTCGTAATTTCGTAAATAAGTTCGCTTTAAAAAAAGATAAATGTATTTTTGCAACTTTGTCGATGATTGCAATAACTTAAAATTTCTATGGTGGGCAGAATGTGGATTCTTTTTAGCCATCTCTTTAAATCCAGAAAGATATAAAGAGATAAAGTGGTCAGGAGAATGAATAACTTCGTTTTTTATATCAATATAGTCTGCAAATTTACCGCCAAAGATGCCATTTAGAGAATAAACTGATTTTATGCCAGTTTCTTCCAAAACACTTGGCAATAACTCTTTCAATTTTTCATTCAGTTCTTTAATTAATTTATTTCTAGCTGTTTTTTCAGGATCACGTTTTGCCATGATTTTAGTCGAATAACCAAGCTCACCTGACGCTATGGAGCGCCAGCGAAATAGCGGTCAGGTGGAGCGCATTGTTAGCAATCCTATTGTGATAACCAAGCCCAAAAACTCATCGGAGACCATCCCCCAGATGGAGTTGCAGGCCTTGCTGGTCTTGCGGGGCGTGCAGGACGCGCAGGCCTAGCAGGACGAGCAACTCTTGCTGCACGCGCAGGTCTAGCGGGACGAGGGATGCCGGATACTCTTTCTTTTGGATTCCAAGCAACAACTCGTCCCGTTTGGTCAAAACACAGTAAACCCAAAACAGGTCCTAACCAATTGCCAGTTTCCGATGACCATGCGTGCCCATTAGATATATATGCAACCCAATTCATATTCGTGTCAAATATATGTTTCATTGGCTCTATCCATCCAACAAGCTCACAGTTTTTATCAAAGAGTGGTTTCATATTTGGTTAACTCCTTTGCAATTAATCAAATATATCACAAACTGGACATTTCCAGTTCGTGCCATCTGGTCTCTGGGGATGATTTTTATTATCAAGCTTTTTGCCCCTCCAAAATCGTGATAATTTTGACATTCCTTCTCAAAAGCAGCTTTTGGAGATGTTGCATAACTAAATTTGAATTTCTTATATTCGCCAACCCAGTCCTTTAAACGGTCGTTAAGATCACTATCTGAGCGGCCAACATATGAAACATAGAATGTTCCATCAGCTACTCGACCAAGTGCATAATTGCCTGGAGATGTTTTTTGTGATTTGCTTATCAATCTCATCATTTGTAAGGTCAAAAGGACCCTTCATTCCAAGAGATGCCATTGTTTGCTCTTTTCTTTTATGCTAACTATATATTCTACTCCCTAAAAGCCATATTACTATCCCTCATAATTCCTGTCAACAAAAACTTTTAATCAATCTATCTTTTCCTCTCTTAGGCAGTATAATATTTTATATATTTAAAATAAATGTGCGTTAGAAAGAATTTGGTAATTTTTAGATAGCCTAAAGATAAAAAGTTTAGGTATACTAAATGCAAAATAATCTCTTGCCAAATTAGACTCTTAGATCAAGTTCGTAATGTCCTGAGGCTAAAACATTACAGCTACTGCACAGAAGAGGAGGTAAGTCAATTTCTCACCTGGCTAGCAGCAAAAAAGAAGGTAGCCGTCAGGTTGGAATTTTATCCAAAATCGATCGCGGATTTTGGGTCGGCAGACAAGCTTGTATCAGCAAGTAAATTATGTTAAAAAATTTTTATGGAAGAGTTATCTATATTTTCTGTCCCTCAACCTCACATTTACACTGTAAGTGAGTTAACAGAGGACATCAGGCAGATATTAGAGGAAGAATTCCCTTTTATCTGGGTAGAAGGAGAGGTCTCAAATGCTCGTCGGCCCCTTTCAGGACATCTTTATTTCACTCTAAAAGATGAGAAGGCGCAGATTTTATGTATTTTATTTAAAAATCAAAGAAAATTAGTAAAGTTTGAACCACAAGATGGCTTAAAAGTAATATGTCAAGGACGGATTACAGTTTATCCTCCTCATGGAAATTATCGTTTGATTGTTGAATACTTAGAGCCAAAAGGTTATGGTGCCCTCCAGTTGGCCTTTGAACAGTTAAAGAAAAAATTGGCCCAAGAGGGCCTTTTTGATACCGAAATCAAAAAAGCCTTGCCTTTTTTCCCACAGAGGATTGCGGTGGTAACTTCACCTGTAGGAGCAGCTATTCGTGACTTTTTGAGAGTACTAATTAAGAAATTTCCCAATGTCCATGTTCGTATTTATCCAGTGAGGGTTCAAGGAGAAGGAGCTGCTCAGGAAATTGCCCAAGCTATTTATGATTTAAATCATTTACATTGGGCAGAGATAATCGTGCTTACCCGCGGAGGTGGTTCTTTAGAAGACTTGTGGGCCTTTAACGAAGAGGTAGTAGCTAGGGCAATACATGCTTCAGAAATTCCTGTAGTTTCTGCTGTTGGGCATGAAGTAGATTTTACTATTGCTGATATGGTGGCTGATTTGCGTGCTCCAACCCCTACGGCAGCCGCAGAAATGATTATCCAAAAAAAAGAGGATTTAGAAAACTTTTTACAAGAGGCTACTAAGCGGTTCCACCGCGGACTTGAGAAACTGCTTGAGACCGCCAAACTGCATTTGAATCATCTGATAAAACGATTGGGCACTCCACGCCAAGAACTTATTACTCACCGTCTTCGTTTGGATGACCTTTCTTTAGCCCTTTTGCGGACAATCAAACATAGAATAGAGAGGGAACAAACGGCAGTGCAAAATCTGGGGGAAAGGCTTTTGTTATCCCATCCTAAACGTCAAATACAAAGTTATCGTGATACCTTCCAGCAGAGAAAAACCGAATTGATGGTGCATTTTACTCACTTACAGCAAAAACATTCTCAACACCTCCAGGAAATCAGACAAAGATTGAATGCCTTAAGTCCTTTAAATGTATTAAAAAGAGGCTATGCCCTGGCCTTTACTTGGCCAGAAGGCAAGTTGATTAAATCCATTAACCAAGTGGAGGTAGGCAAAAATATGGTTGTTAAGGTAGTAAATGGCGAAATAAAAGCAAAGGTGGAGGAAAAAGATGAATCTACCATTTGAGGATGCCATAAAACGGTTAGAAACTATTGTGCATAAGCTAGAAGCTGGAGAAACTCCTTTGGAAGAATCCTTAAAACTGTTTGAAGAAGGAATGGGTCTTATTCGGTATTGCCAACAAAAATTAGATGAGGTAGAAAAGAAAGTAGAATTACTTATCAAGAATGAGCAGGGAGAGTTTGAGACTAAACCTTTCCCAGTGGATTCAAATCACCCAGGTAATTAGGCATAATTATGACCTTTGACTTAAATGCTTATCTAAAAGAAAGAAAACTTTTAGTAGAGGAAGCCTTAGAACATTATCTTCCTCCCCAAAAAGGGTTTTATAATCCGATTGTAGAGGCCATGAGATATAGTTTGTTTGCAGGTGGGAAGAGGTTGCGTCCTATTTTGTGTTTGGCAGCTACAGAGATAGTAGGAGGTAAAAAAGAAACAGCTTTACCTGTGGCTTGTGCCTTAGAGATGATTCATACTTATTCTTTAATTCATGATGACTTGCCTGCTATGGATAATGACGACTTCCGCCGGGGTAAACCTACCAATCACAGGGTATTTGGTGAAGCTATGGCCATTTTAGCTGGGGATGGTCTTTTGACAGAGGCATTTTATCTATTGACTTATCCTGATTTATTAGCAAAGATACCCCCTGCCCAATTGGTTTGGATTAGCCATCTTATCGCTCAGGCTGCTGGATTTAGGGGAATGGTAAGCGGTCAAGTAATGGATTTAGAGGCCACAGGGAAGGAGATAGGTTTGGAGGAGTTAAAGGCTATACATGACCATAAGACAGGAGCCTTGATTCGAGTAGCCGTAGAGAGTGGAGCTATTATAGGTGGTGGGAATAAAACTGAGGTGGAAGCTTTGAAGGAATACGGCACTCAAATTGGTTTGGCATTTCAAATTGTAGATGATGTTTTAGATATAGAAGGAAACCCTGAGGATATGGGTAAGAATATAGGAAGCGATGAGCCTCAACAAAAGGCTACTTATCCCAAATTAGTAGGTCTCAATGAGGCCAAAGAAATGGCTCAAACTTGTATTAAAAGAGGAATTCATGCCTTGAAACCATTTGGTGAAAGGGCAATGCCCTTAAAGGCTTTAGCACAATACATTATAGAAAGGAGAGGTTAAATTGGGTATTTTAGATAAAGTTCAGACCCCTAAAGATTTGAAATCACTTTCTTTAAATGAATTAGAAACCTTAGCCCAGGAAATTCGGGAAACCATTATTCAAACAGTGGCTAAGACTGGAGGGCACTTAGCTCCAAGTTTAGGGACAGTGGAGCTTACTTTAGCCCTCCATTATGTGTTTGATACTCCTAGAGACAAGATTATATGGGATGTAGGTCATCAAACATATGCCCATAAACTCGTCACAGGCCGTAAGCACTTATTTTCTACTTTGCGAGAATATAGGGGATTAAGTGGTTTCCCTCATCGAGGCGAAAGTGTTTATGATAGTTTTGGCACAGGTCACGCTAGTACTTCTATTTCTGCTGCTTTAGGTATGGCTATTAGCCGGGATTTAAAAGGAGAAAAGCATAAAGTTATTGCGGTAATAGGTGACGGTGCTATGACTGGGGGATTGGCTTTTGAGGCCTTAAACCATGCAGGAGAGTTAGATAAAGATTTAATTGTAGTCTTGAATGATAATAAAATGTCTATTTCTCATAATGTGGGAGCCCTTTCTCACTTTTTGAGTCGTAAATTTACCAGTCGTGCTTTTAGACAATTTAAAAAAGGAGTGGAGCGTTTTCTTTCTTCCTTACCAGCAGGTGAGAACTTAGTTCAGTTAGCTAAAAGGAGTGAGGATTCTTTTATGAGTTTATTTACCCCAGGGATGCTTTTTCTTTCTTTACATTTTGATTACCTGGGACCTATTAATGGGCACAATCTTAACAAATTGATTAAGGCCTTTGAACATATCAAAGAGATGGAAGGTCCTATCTTGGTTCATGTGTTGACTACCAAGGGCAAGGGCTATGAACCTGCTGAGAAAGATCCCACTAATTATCACGGAGTAGGCAAGTTGTATCTTAGGGAAAATTCAGGTAAGGTTAATTATTTTTCCACTGAAAAGGGTATAACTTATACCCAGGTTTTTGCTGAGACTTTGGTAGAATTAGCCAATAAAGATAAGCGAATTGTGGGTATCACTGCAGCCATGCCAGAAGGTACGGGATTGGCCCTCTTACAGAAACACTTTCCAGAAAGGTTTTTTGATGTGGGGATTGCTGAAGAACATGCGGTGACCTTAGCTGCAGGTATGGCTACGCAAGGATTAAGGCCAGTGGTGGCTGTTTATTCTACTTTTTTACAACGCGCCTATGATCAAATTATTCATGATGTCTGTTTACAAAGATTGCCTGTAGTATTTGCCATAGACAGAGGTGGCATTGTAGGTGAAGATGGCCCTACCCATCATGGTGTATTTGATTTATCTTTTTTGCGTGTTATTCCCCACTTAGTTCTTATGTCTCCCAAAGATGAAAATGAATTACGGCATATGTTAAAAACTGCCTTAGAGTATGAAGGGCCTATTGCTTTGCGATACCCACGGGGAAAGGCCATGGGAGTATCCTTAGAGGAGTCTTTAAAAACGCTGCCTATTGGTGAGAGCGAAATATTGATACAAGGGGAAGATGTCCTTATTCTGGCCATTGGTCATACTGTTATGCCTGCTTTACAAGCTATTGAGCAATTACAAGAAGAAGGTTTTTATCCTGCTTTAGTAAATGCTCGATTTGTCAAACCTTTAGATAAAACTTTATTAAGGGAAAAAGCACCAGAATTTAGGGCAATAGTTACCATCGAAGAAAATGTTCTTATGGGAGGATTTGGGAGTGCGGTAATGGAACTTTTGAGAGATTTAAATATAAATATCCCTGTGTATAGAGTGGGATTACCAGATCAGTTTATTGAACATGGAGGACAGAATATCTTAAGGGGAAAATATGGTTTGGATAAGGAAGGTATTTATGAACATGTTAAAAAGGTTTTTTTAAAATATGTCTCCAAAAGAAAGATTAGACAAATTACTTTTAGAAAAAGGCCTGGTGCGCAGTCGCGAACGGGCTAAGGCCCTTATTTTAAGGGGTCAAGTATGGGTAAATGGAAAAAGGATAGACAAAGCAGGCACTCAAGTAAATATATCTTCAACCATAGAGCTTAAGTCTTGTGACCATCCCTATGTCAGCCGGGGAGGTCTTAAATTAGAGGCTGCCTTACATCAATTTAATATTAATGTAAAAGATAAGGTTGCCATGGACGTGGGTGCTTCTACAGGCGGTTTTACTGACTGTTTACTTAAACACGGAGCAAAAAGGGTTTATGCTATTGATGTAGGTTATGGTCTTTTAGATTGGCAATTACGTCAGGATGAGCGGGTGGTGGTGATTGAGCGACAAAATATTCGGTACCTGTCTGCAGAGCGGATTCCAGAAAAAATAGATATAGTTACCATTGATGTATCATTTATTTCATTAAAAAAAGTGATTCCTAAAGTAAAGGAATTTTTGAAAGAAGATGGGAAAATAATTGCCCTTATCAAACCCCAATTTGAAGTAGGTAAAGGTGAAGTGGGTAAGGGAGGCATTGTGCGCGAAGATTTTAAGAGACAAAGGGTTATAAATGAAATTAAAAGCCTTTGTCAAACACTAGGTTTTGAAGTAAAAGGAGTCATTCCTTCTCCCATTCTGGGAGCAAAGGGGAATCAAGAGTATCTATTGTATGCAGAAATAAGTGAATAAAAGGAGACCAATATGCGTAAAGATAGACTTATTCAAGAAAGAATTCATGACCCTTATTATGAAGAAAAGAAGTATCCAGATGGTGTTGTCTGTCCTGGTTGTGGAGCAGTTTATGAAGATGGTCGTTGGATGTGGCCAACCGAAGCAGAAAAAATAATTAGTCCAGAGGCTGAGGAATATCTTTGTCCTGCCTGTCGGCGCATAAGAGATAAATACCCAGCAGGAGTCGTGACTCTTTCTGGAGGTTACTTAAAAGCACATAAAGAAGAAATTTTAAACTTAGTAAATAATGTTATTGAAGAAGAGCAAGAGAGGTCTCCTTTAAAAAGGTTGATCAACATGGAGGAGGCAGATGAGAAGTTGGTGTTAAACTTTACAGATGACCATTTGGCCCGAAGAGTAGGGGAGGCCGTAGGCCGTGCCCATAAAGGTGATTTAGAGGTGAAATACCTTGATGAAGCCAAGTTTGTGGATGTTTCTTGGCACAGGGATTAGAATTTTTCCCTTATTAATGGTATTATAAGTCACCTTTAAAATTCTGGGGAAAGTCCTGTTAACTATAAGGTTTTTTAATGGATTTTTGTTTGATGAGATGGATTCTTATTTGTTTTAATAATTCCTTTAGATGCCTTGTTTTTGTCTTATCCTTAATTAACCTTCCATACCGCATGGGATACCATATTTCTACAAACCTTCTTACCATATAAGAAAGTTCAGGGTCTTTCTTATTTATCATATCTACAATCTCAAGTCCCCCTTGATTGGGAGAAATGCTATAACCGTAATTTCTCAAAAGCTCACATAAGCAAAGAAAGGGATGGGATTTATGCTGTTTAAATAGGAAGTAAATCAGAAACCCCATCCATCCCAAACACACAGCACTAAAAAACACCCATTTATACCTCAGCCATTCAAAATCAGGTTTTTTTACTTGCCAATAATTTTTATTCTTAGAAGGGCTAAAGTAATGCTTTAAACGGTAAAAAAGTTGCTTTTGTTTAGCAAAATCATAATTGATTACATAGGCATACCAGCGAAGACGGAGATAGTCCAGCCATTTCCAGAAAAAAGAAAAATAAGTTGTTTTTTTGATTTCTAAGGTAGGGAGTATGGGGTCAATGGTCTCCCAATTTTTCCCATTCCAGTATTCTACCCAAGCATGGGCATCTTTCTGTCTAACTAAATAATAATTACCTGTGGTATTCCAGGTGCCTCCGTAATAACCACCAACAAAACGGGCAGGAATACCCGCACTTCTTAAAAGCAATGTAAGGGCAGAAGCAAAGTGCTCACACCAGCCTTTGTGAGTTTTAAATAAAAACATTAGGACTGGTTCTCCTTCTATTTTTGGTATTTGAAACCGAGATTCAAAGGGAGGTTTTTGTAAAAAATTGACTAGTTTTTTGACAATAACCGGTGGAGGGTCTTTTTTATCTACCAGATGCTGAAGGAGTTTATCCAAAGGTCCTTTTAAATTTGGGGGCATTTGTAAATATAACAGTTTTTCCTGAGCACTAAGATGGGCTACAGGAAAAATAGGGCAGGATGAAGCTTGGTATTCTATTCGTTGAAAAATAGGCCTGTTTAAAACAAAGGTTAAATTAGGTAAAGAGGGAACGGAAAATGTCCTAGGGGCAGTTATATTTATGGCAAAGGGGTAATTTAGGGCAAAAAGGGTTTTTCCTGCATAAGGTTCAAGAAAAATGATTTGGTGATAAATATTTGACTCAGGACAAGAAGGTTTTATTTTTTGAGGTTTTAACTTTATTCGCCAGCGGCCATTTTGGTAAGTATCATAGACCATTCCTCGCCAATAGGGAGGAGACTTTAAAGGACCGGACATAATAGCCCTGAAGGCTACGCTATTATCGGTCCTGATTTCCTGAATGCCATTGAGGTCTATATCTTCGGTAAATCCGGTTTTTGCCTTATGACTGAGGCCAAATCCTAAAAAGAATGTATAGGGAGACCTAGGTAGGAATGCAAAAAACAACACTGCTACTAATACTGCCGTAACACTCAAACAGGAGGCAAAATAAAATAAGGGCCTTTGAAGAATAGCTGGTTCTGTAACTTGTTGAGCAGTTAAAAAACAAATTCCAATTAGGGTGATCCAAAAAAACAAGATAAGAATAAACCCAAAACTTAAATTGAAATTGGAAAAGGTAGCGGCAGAGAACAAAAATAGGTTTAAGGTATAAACCTGCCAAAGGTCCCGTGGTTTTAAGGGACTTAAAAACTTTATTAAAATAAGAATAAAAAGCACATAGAGAAAAAGCATAAAAATATCAGTATGAGGAAGGGAAAAAGAAAGCAAAATAAGAGCTATAGCCAAAAAATTAAGAAATAAATTGGAGGGATATATTCTCCATTGCAAATGGTTTAAAATAGTTATAAAAAATATTAAGCAAATTCCTTGAAACCAAAGAGGAAGTTCTTCCTTAAGGACCAAAATGGCCAACAAAAATCCCATATAAGCAGAAAAGATAGGTATGTGTTTAGCCTTCATAGAGTGCTAGAGTCTTTAAAATATTCTTGCGTTGTTGTAGCCCTCTTTTAGGAGGTAAATATAGGGAATCGGTTTTCAATCCTACTGCGTAGCCTGCCTTAAACAAAGTATTTGTCAAATAAGTAAGTCGGCTGAGATGGAGTTCTATATCTTCAATGCCTGAAGGAATAGAAAGAATGACGTCTTTAATTCCCCCTCCCTCATATTCTTTAATAACCAATTTATTTAGCCTAGCTGTAGCTAACCAATGGACATGCCGTAAATCATCCCCACTAACCCACTCTCGTAAACTTCTAAACTCCTCTCTGCCTCTTCGTCTTCCTTGCTCTCGTTCTCCTTGGTGGAAAATAGCTGAAGGCAAAGGGCAAGATAGAGGTTTGGGATAAATTAGAAAGGTTTGGTCTTTAAAATATTTAAAACCCCGGGAGAAAAAATATAGAGGAAAGTAAGAAAATATGGTCATTTCTGGTAATTTTTGCCAGCCCCTTTTAGGGAAACTCACCCAGAGATACACAGACATTGTTTTTTTAGGAGGAAGATAAGGTAGCCAAGTAGTTCCCAAGGGAGTGTTAATACCCAAAAGAAAGCTTGGTATACATGGTTTTTTATTCTTTACCCAGATGGTCAGGAGGGCTTGTTTGGAGACATAAGTTTCTTCTGGAACTTCTATTTTGAAGTCCAAACCAACTAAATTTAAGAAAGAACTTAGTCCAGATAAGGCCATTAAAGACAACATAAGGGCAGCAATTAAATAAATTAAATTATTTCCTGTGTTTACTGCTGCTATCCCAAGCATAATGGTCAAGGCCACGAAAAAAATACCAGGCTTTGTGATCTTCACCTGAAAGCGACTTTTTCTCATACAGGTAAGGATACACTATTTAAAATTTCTTTAAGTAACACAATTCTAGCAGAAAAAGATAATTCTTCTTTGGGGACTAAGCGATGAAAGGCAATGGGTAAAAATGTCCACTTTATGTCTTCAGGAATGACATAGTCTCTTCCTTCAATAAAGGCATAGGCCTTGGCTGCATTTACCCAAGCAAGGGCAGCCCTAGGTGATAGTCCGTATCGTAAGGCCTTTTCTTGTCGGCTACAGGTCACAATTTTTGAGATAAATTGTAATAAATCCTTATGAATATGGACTTTTTCCACTTGATTTTGCAACTGTAAAATAGTTTCTGAATGAAGAACTGGGGTTAGGTTTCTAGCCTCTTTGTGAAAAGCACCATGTTTCAAAATAAGCATTTCTTTTTCTGGAGGAGGATAGCCCAAGTCTAATCGCATAAAAAAACGGTCTAACTGGGATTCTGGTAAGGGAAATGTGCCATAAAGTTCTAAAGGATTTTGGGTAGCTATGACAAAAAAAGGTGCAGGCAATGGTCGCACTACTCCCTCAATACTCACTTGTCTTTCTTCCATCACTTCTAAAAGGGCACTCTGGGCCTTGGGAGTAGCCCGGTTTATTTCATCCACCAGAATTACTTGATGAAAAATAGGACCAGGCCGAAAGAAAAAACGACCTTCTTTAGGGTGATAAACTAATCCTCCTAGGATGTCTGCTGGCAATAAGTCGCTAGTAAACTGAATCCGGGCGAAAGAGCAACCTAGTACTCTAGCCAAAGCAATGGCAAGGGTGGTCTTTCCTGTTCCGGGTAAATCTTCTAACAATAGATGCCCTCTAGCCAAAATACAAGTAAATGCCAATTTTACCTGTTTTTCTTTACCAACAATCACTTGATTAACTAACTTCAGGGCTTTTTGTATCAAATCCATTCTCAATCCCTTTAATTACATTTTCGTTATACCATACTTTTTTATAAAGGGTAACTAGATTCCCAAAATCCGCGATTGATTTTTTATTTTAACGTCTCCGCTCACAGACAGGTTTGTGGGTTTTTTCTTTTAAAGTTATTACGGATTTTGGAAAAAATTTTTTCTTGTCATAATTGAATAAAAATGTTAATATTAACTTAATGCCTGTTTTTGTTTGGGAAGGGAAAAGATCTGACGGTAAAGTAGTAAGAGGGGAACTGGAAGCTTCTAATATAGGTATTGTCAAGTTAAGACTAAAGCGTGAAGATATAGTTCCCACAAAAATTCGTCCTAAGACGAAAGGTTTTAGTGACTATCTAGTTTTCCTCCAGGGAAGGGTTAAAGAAAAAGAAATTGTATTATTCATTAGGCAGTTTGGAACGATGTTAAATGCAGGTGTTCCAGTAGTGAGGGCCTTGGATGTCCTTGCTGCTCAACAAAGTAATAAATTATTTAAAAAAATACTTCAAGATATTAAGACAGATGTTGAAGGTGGATCTACTTTGGCTGATGCCTTTTCCAAATATCCTCGCCATTTCGATGAACTTTTTGTCAACATGATAGCCGCAGGAGAGACCGGTGGGGTAATTGACCAGGCTTTAGATAGGTTAGGTAATTATAGGGAAAAGGCCCTAGCTTTGAAGAGAAAGGTAAAAGGAGCTATGGTTTATCCCTTGATTACCCTTGCCGTTGCTCTCACAGTCCTTATAGTTATTCTTATTTATGTCATCCCAGCCTTTGAAAGCATTTTTTCTGCCTTTGGAGCAGCCCTACCTGCACCTACACAGTTTGTGATTAACCTTAGTAATTGGTTTAGGAAATACATGGGTTATATTTTCCTGGTAATAATAGGTTTGGGTATTGCTCTTAAATTGTTTAAACGCACAGAAAAAGGCAACTTTATGTTCGATCAGTTACTCTTAAAAATTCCTCTAATAGGCGTTTTATTGCAAAAAACAGCCATTGCTCGTTTTTCACGCACACTTTCCACTATGTTGCAGAGTGGGGTGCCTATTCTGCAAAGTTTAGATATTGTAGCCAAAACTTCTGGAAATAAAGTGATAGAGAAAAAATTATTAGAAGTAAAATTAGAAGTAAGTAGAGGCCAGTCTCTAGCAGCACCCATGGCTCAAGCAAAAATTTTTCCTCCTTTGGTAGTTCAAATGACGGCCGTAGGGGAAGAAACAGGAGAATTAGAAAACATGTTATCAAAAATAGCTGATTTTTATGAAGCAGAAGTAGATGCTGCCGTGGAGGCCTTGACTTCCATGTTAGAGCCCATGATGATTGTTTTCTTAGGAGGGCTTATAGGTGGTCTGGTAGTAGCTCTCTATCTCCCAATATTCAAACTAGGTGCAGTAGTGGGTGGATAAAAGCTGCATTAAGTGCGGAAGATGCCTCGCTGTCTGTCCGGTCTATAAGGCAAGTGGATATGAAAGAATTAGCCCTCGAGGTAAGCTAAATCTAATTGACTTTTATCAAAAACACTTACTTTTCCCATCTTTTATCTTTCAAGAAACTATAAGTGCTTGCATTTTATGTAAAAGATGTGAAGAAAAATGTATTCTCCACACTCCTATATCAAAAATTATTCACCAAACTAGAGAAAAACTATGGCCCCTACAAAAAAAGCAGTATTATCGCTCTTGGGTGGTCAATAAATTTCTAGCTTCTTATCAAAAAAATTTAGGTCTATGGTTACGATTATACACTTTATGCAAACATATCTTCCCCTTACCCTTTGACCTTGCCTCAAGTCCATTTTTATCCTCTAGGCGTTTTTATCCTTCAAAAAAAGCAAAGGCCAATATAGCCATTTTTTCAGGTTGTGTTACTAACTTCCTCTATCCCAATTTGGGGGATAAGTTGATAAAATTACTTTCTAAGCTAGGTTACAATATTTTTATTCCTCCTCAACAAACCTGTTGTGGTTTGATGGCTTATACCTTAGGGGATAAAGAAACGGCCCTGGATTTAGCAAAGAAAAATGTGGAGGCTTTTGGCCATCTATCTATTGATTTTATTATTACTCCTTGTGCTTCTTGTTATCACCAATTAAAAACATTTTTACCTTACCAAGAAGCGAAAATTAGTGAGAAAGTGATAGAATTGAGTCAATTTTTGCAGGAAAAACCGCTTTCGTTTCTCCCATTAAATAAAAAAATAACTTGGCACGACCCTTGCCATTTGCGATATCATCATAATATTTGGCAAGGGCCTAGAATTTTACTTAAAAAGGCAGGATATGAATTTGAAGAATCCAGTCCTGAAGGTATGTGTTGTGGACAAGGAGGTAGTTTTGCCTTGAATTTCCCTGAATTAGCTAAACAAATCTTCAGAAGAAGAAAAGAAACTATTGAAAAAACTGGGGCAGAACTGGTAATTACATCCTGTATGGGCTGCCTCATCCAGTTAAAGGCAGGACTAGGGAAACAACAGGTGAAGCATATTTTAGAACTGTTTGCCTAGAAGACCTGGTTTTCTTTACTTTAGGTTCAGGTGGAAGATATTCTTTTAATACCTCATCTATGCGCCTTAAAAGGTCACGTATGGTCTTAATAACTCCCTTTTTAACAGTAGGTATACTGGGGTCATTTTCCATTTCTCCCAATTGTGTTTCCCATTTTTCAATTTGTTGATGCATATCCTTTAATAAATCAATGAAAATAGAATTGTCCGTTTCCTTTGCCCACACACAGGTTACAGAAAGAAAAAATAGACTCACTAGAATAATAAATCTCACTGGATTACCTCCTCTCTACTTGGACCTGTAGACACAATACTTATAGGTATCCCTAAAAAATCAGAAATAAATTCTAAATATGCTTTGGCAGTATGTGGTAATTCCTTCCAGGATTTACCTTTAAGGGTTTCTTTCCACCCTGGAAAACTCTTGTAAACAGGCTTGCATTCAGCAATAGCTGAAAATGAAGTAGGCATATAATCTATAGTTTTTCCCTGATAATTATAGCCTATACAAACCTTGATTTCATCTAAACCTGTTAATACATCTAATTTAGTCAGGGCTAGTTTTTGGACTCCATTGAGGCGAACAGCCTGTTTAACCACTACTAAGTCTAACCATCCACATCGTCTAGGTCTTCCGGTGGTAGCACCAAACTCCTTTCCCTTTTCACGCAGATAATTACCTAGGGAATCTGTTAACTCGGTGGGAAATGGTCCACCTCCTACTCGGGTGGTATAGGCCTTACAAACTCCAATTATGGTATCAATGGCATTGATGGGAAAACCTGCGCCAGAACATATACTACTAGCCACAGTGTTGGAAGAGGTGACATAGGGGTATGTTCCATGGTCCATGTCCAAGTGTGTTCCTTGAGCACCTTCAAAAAGGATGTTTTTGTTTTCTTCTTTAGCTTTCCATAAAAACTGAGCTACGTTTCCTATAAAAGGGCTAAGCTTCTCAGCATATTTAAAATATGTTTGAGCGATTTCTCTAAAATTCACTCCCTCAGCCTTAAGATATTGGGTAAGATAAAAGTTTTTTTCTTCTATTTGGGTCTTTAATCTTTTTTCAAAAAACGACTTATCCATTAAATCAATCATTCTAAATCCCGTGCGGGCAGCTTTATCTTCATAACATGGACCGATACCTCTCCCCGTGGTCCCTATCTTTGTCTTACCTTTTTTTGCCTCCCTGGCCAAATCGATGGCCTTATGATAGGGCATGATTAAATGGGCCCTTTCACTAATCAAAAAACGTTCTGGGGTTAGTTCAACACCATTTTCCTCTAACTTTTTGAATTCTTCTAATAATACCGCTGGGTCTATAACCACACCATTACCAATACAACAACGCTTTTCTGGATGTAAAATACCAGAGGGTATTAAATGAAATATATGTTTTTTGCCATTTACTACAATAGTGTGGCCTGCATTATTTCCTCCTTGAAAACGCACCACCACATCAGCCTGCTCAGCCAATAGGTCAATAATTTTTCCTTTTCCTTCATCACCCCATTGAAGTCCTATTACCACTACATTTGCCATTTTGAACACCTTTTAAAGGTTTTTTATAATCCAAGTGCAGCTAAAATTGCTTTCCCGAATTCCTCAGCCGCCTGGGGTCCGTTAGCAGTAATGATTAATCCATCTCTTTCAACAGATTTCCCGGTATAAATTGCACCCAAACTTTTTAATTGATTTGCTTCAGATGACCAAACTGTTGCCTTTTTGCCTTTAAGGAGACCTGCCTTAGCTAAAGTTACCGGAGCAATACAAATAGCAGCTACAATTTTATTCTTCTCTAATGCTGCTCTTGCTAAATTATGAGCTATTTCATTATTCCAATATTCAGTGGCTCCCATTCCCCCAACAAAAACCAATGCATCATAATCATCTATGTTAATGTCTTTAATGAGTATATCCGGTTTATAACTCCTTCCAAGCATTCCCTTGGCTGGAGTTAAGGCAGAAGAAGCTACCACTACCTGCACTCCTTTTCTTTCTAAAGTTTGTTTGGTAACAAATAACTCCTCATCTCGAAAATTTTTATGGGCAATAACCATTACCACCTTAGGAGGTGAGACAGCTTTTGCCATAGTTACACCTCCTAAAATAAATAACATTAAAAATACCAAGCCTTTCATTTTTATTTCCTTTTTATTTTTTTATTGGGACTACATCATCTATACTTAATAAATGCCCCATTTTTTTCTTCTTCACCAGAAGATAACGAAAATTCTCCTTACAAGGGGGAATTTCTATAGGTATTCGCTCCACCACTTCCAATCCATAACCTTCTAGACCCACAATTTTCTTAGGATTGTTGGTCATCAATCGCATCTTTCTAACACCTAAGTCCCTGAGAATTTGGGCACCAATACCGTAATTTCTTAAATCTGGTTTAAATCCTAAAGCCAAATTGGCCTCTACTGTATCATGGCCTGCATCTTGTAAGGCATATGCCTTCATTTTATTGGCAAAACCAATCCCTCTTCCCTCTTGACGCATATAAACCAAGACCCCTTTGCCTTCTTTTTCTATCATCTTCATAGCGGTATGCAACTGAGAACCACAATCACATCTCAAAGAGCCAAATACATCTCCCGTGAGACACTGAGAATGCACTCTGACTAGAATAGGTTGTTCTGAATCAATTTCTCCTTTCACTAATGCCAAATGATGATTGGGGTCAACTTCGCTTTCATATACAATGGCCTTAAACTCTCCTGCAATTGCTGTAGGTAATACTGTTTCAGCCAATCTTTTTACCAAACAATCATGTTTTAAACGGTAGGAAATTAAATCAGCAATAGTAGCAATTTTTAAACCATGTTTTTTAGCAAACTTTTCTAGATCAGGCATCCGTGCCATCGTGCCATCATCATTCATAATCTCACAAATCACCCCAGCCGGTTTTAAACCAGCTAGACGGGCTAAATCCACAGAGCCTTCTGTATGTCCTGCCCTTACCAACACCCCTCCTTCTCTAGCCCGCAAAGGGAATATATGGCCTGGTATGACTAAATCTTCTGGTTTGGCATCATCCGCTATGGCTGTTAAAACAGTCAAGGCCCGGTCATAGGCAGAAATTCCTGTAGTTACTCCTTTTTTGGCCTCAATGGAAACAGTGAATGCCGTTCCATGAGGCGGCCCAGGATGATTTTCACTAGCCATTAAAGGTAATTTTAATTGCTCTATTCGCTCAGGTGTCAAAGTTAGACAAATCAACCCCCGGGCATATTTAGCCATAAAATTGATGGCTTCAGGAGTAACCTTCTCTGCAGCTATACACAAATCACCCTCGTTTTCTCTATCTTCATCATCCACTAAAATTATCATCTTCCCTTGCTTAATTTCAGAGATGACTTCTTCAATAGAAGCTATAGACATACAACTTCCTCCCTTGGGTTGATGATTTCATAATAATTTGCTTTTGGGTAAAATGCAAGTCATTTTTTTCATTTCAAATCCGTAATTGATTTTTATAGAAAATTCTAACCGCAGCGAGCACTCCTTATATAACCTTTGGTGTTGGTTGTTTTAGCTTTTAGATGACAGTGATACTTCAAGATTAACTTCACCAACCGTCTTGTATTCACGAAGGGCAAGCGAAGCGCAGCGTGAATACAACATTTCAAAATGAAGATTGCAAAGTGCAAATTGCAAAGTCATTTTCCCCCTCCTTTCGCAGTTGTAGTGGAATTGGGGTCTATAATTAAAAGTGAGAGTAAAAAATAGGGAATGAAATTAAGAAGCCTTCTTTATGTGATATAAATGATAAATGGCTAGGGGAACATTTGTGGCTAACGGGGTCAGTCAATAATGTTGAATTATTGTGACTCGGTTTGAATTGCCGGATGTTCTCCTGCCAATACCCTGTCTAATGGAAAGGTGCCTTTAAGTGGCTATTATAGACGGGATAAAGGTATTGGCAGAGCCATAAAATATCAAACATAAAGGAGGGTGAGGCGTGAAAAGGTTATCTGGAGGAATCGATATTGGCAGTGATAATCATCACATAATTATCATGGATGATGAAGAACAGATTTTGTATGACCAGAAGATAGCACACAAATTCAGTGAATTTTATAAGGCAGTTAGAGAATTTAGAGAGATTGAGAAAAGAGAAGGTGGGATAATATCATTTGCAATTGAAGGAAAGAATGGATACGGA